>CANRAG010000150.1 GCA_947628515.1 uncultured Clostridia bacterium
CGTCAACAATTTTCACCTCGCAGCCGGGTACGATGCGCCCGACCGAGTCGGGATAGAGACTGTCGTGCACGCCAGTGCTTATTCGGGATGTACATTCGGTCATGCCGTAGCCCTGGGAAACCTCTATTCCGAATTCCGCGTACTGCTTTATAATTTCGGGGTTGAGGTACGCGCCGCCGGCATAGAGAATGTCGAAGCTTTCGCCGAAAGTCTCCCTGCCTATGGCAAGCTTGTCGGGGTTCTTTTTTGCCGCAAGCTGCATCCTGTTTAAGATTGACTGCGCAATCATCGGCACGAAAGTGGTCTGTACCGGTTGGAACGCTTTGAGATTTTTGGGAATGTGCATGAGCGAGTCGTTTACGCAAAGCGTTCTGCCGTACCAAAGCGTTGCCATGATGTCGCAGGTGAAGGCGAACACGTGATGTATGGGAAGCACCGTCATTCTTCTGTCGCCGTGATAGCCCAAATCCGGCTCGCAGGTCGCGTTATCCACAAAGTTTCCGTGTGAGAGCATTACGCCCTTGCTCTGTCCGGTTGTGCCCGAGGTGTATATTATTCCCGCAAGCTGTGACGGGGAAATCCCGGTCATGGGTTCTTTGCCGCTGTATTCGGATATTATGTCCGAAAGAGTGAGCGCACCGTCACAGCTGCCTGTCATATGTATGAAATATTTTACATTGGGGCAGAGCGAGCGCAGCTCGGCTATGGCTTCCGCGCGCTGCGAGTCAAGGAACACCAATTCGGAATCGGAGCGGTTTATTTCATCGGCCAGATCCGCGGGCTTGTTCGTGACGTTTAGCGGAACCGCAACATTACCGCTTGTCGTCACGCCGAACCATGCCGCGACAAACTCAAAGCTTGTAGCGCCGAAAATTGCCGCGTGCAGATTATGGTCGAATTTATTCTCCAGCCATGCGCCTATGGCGCACGCGCCAAGCTTCAGCTCGTTAAAGCTTCGGTCAATAAAGTCCTTCTTGACCTTAAATCGTATAAACGGCTCGTCGCCGAACCGTTCCGAAGCGGTGTAGAGCAAATCCCTTGTGGTTTTTATAAGCGATCTGTCAAACATTATGCAACTCCTTCTAAGTATTCGATAAGCTCCGCGACGGTTTTTGAGTGCGCCGCCTTTTCTTCCTCAATTTCTATATCGAGTTCTTCTTCTATATCGCCGAGCATGCACATGAAATCATACGAGTTGAAACCCAAATCGTCCGAAAAACGCGCGTCCGGCGTAATCGCGTCGTCATCGACCTCGACATAGTTCTGTATAAGCTCCTTTAACTGTTCCAACATTATAAATTCCTCCTGTACTTATTATTTATACCATATCCATTATTTCCTGAACAGTCGCGTTCGGGTTCTCAATACTGCGAAACAGCACGCGTCCGATGTAGTAGTACAAAAATTCAATTTCCTTCGGAGTCGCAAGCTCGGTCATGTATCCGAAATGGAAGTTAAGTCCGCCGTCTCCGGGACGGTGCATTGCCGTAACATATAACGGCTGCGGCTGTCTGCCGCTCGAATACCAATAGCTTTTGTAGGGGATATTGCGCAGATACGGCACAATGCTCTTAAGGGTTGACGGCTGATAAGTGAAGCCTATGCTCTCGTAGCCGTAGCCGGAGTCTATGCCGTACGCCTTGCGCTGGTTCACATAGAAGCTCATCGGACCGTATTCGCTGTGACGGAACAGCTCGTTTTGAGCGTCGTCGATCTTTTTCATCGCCTCAAGCACCGTGTCGGTGGGTTCTATTATTGTTCTAAGTGTCATGCAGTGCATTCTCACTCCGCCGCTCTTTTTTGCGAGCACCGTTGAACGGCGCGATACGAAGTCCTTTATGCAAATATCCTTTTCGTTGTTATTGAACTTCGAAAGCACGGTTCTTAATCCGTGCAGCAACAGCACGCTTACCGGGAAGCCGTGTTCCTCACAGAAATTAACAAGCTTCATGGTCGATTCGCAGTCGAGCGCGTAGGTGTCGGTACTGCCCGCGGCGTCCTTCGATTGGAGCAGCGCCGCACGCATATTCGGGTCGTTCTTTTCGGCTTGCTGCTGCATGAGCCTGCCGGGGCCCGTGAAGTCGGTATAGATAGGCTCCGGACGTGAAAACTGCTCCATCCAGTACGCCTCGTCCTTTTGACGCTTTTTGCTGCCGGCCTGGTATTCCAGCTCCTTTGAGATGGACTCTATATATGACGTCATAGGCTTTGGGTATTCCATATCATACATAAGGTGGCAGTAGATGTCTAATACGTCGCGGTTGAACGTGACTATTGACGACGCATCCATTGTCATGTGGTGCGCGTTCATATAGTAGCCGTTATAGCCGTCGGGCATGGTGAGGATTACAATTCTTGAAAGCGGGCCGCGATAGGTGTCAAACGGCTTTGACGTCCAGTAATCGAGCACCTCGCGAACCTTCTCCTCCTTCCATGCGGAGAAATCATAATATTCAAAGAACTGATGCTCGTACGGCTGTATATACTGCCATACCTGATTGGTTTCCGGATCCTTCCACAAGCGCAGCCGCATGGATTCGCAGCGCTCATACGCGCCGCTATGTTCATTTCAAACTGAAAATAGCGTCCGGTGCCCATATTTACCACCTCGTCCGTGGGGCTTAGCTGCAATGTGTACATATGCAGCATTTGGGCCTCGGTAAGCGGGTAGCAGTCACGCTTTATTCCTCCTATGACCTTTTCCATAGTCTTACCTCACTTTTATTTGATTTAACGGGCAGCCGCAGAACACGGCGCAGCCCGCCATAGATTAAACCATACAGCTAATTTAATTACGAATTATTTCTTCAGCGCCTTAAACAGCTTGAAGTACGAAGCTGCCGCGGCGCAGGGCGGCGGGGTGGAGCTTTTTCTCGAACCTGTCAAACGGTACGCTGCCTCGCGCGCGGTTCTTACCGCGTATTCACTGCTGTAGGATATGCCCGCGCCAAGCTTTGCAAACTGACCGATAAAGGCAAGGTTTGTGTGCTTATCCTTAACCGCAAGCGGCTTTTCCTCGTCGCTGTAGGGGAGTGATGAAGCCGTCGCGTACGGCATAAGACACGGAATGACATTTATTATGTCGGCCGTGATTTCCTCCCAGCGTTCTTCAAGGCCGAGGAATTTCACAAGCTCGAACAATAGCTCCGCTCCGCTTGCGTGGCGCATATTCTTTTCTATATATTTACCGGGCACGTCAATGCTTGTGCCGTAGCAGCAGATAACCGTTACGTCGTCCGACTGCCCGTCAAAGTACGGCTGGGGCATGGTCGAAACCGTGAGCCCCCACGGCGACGTCTTGAACGTTGTAAGCGCGCTGCAGCCGGTTTCGTTGCCGGTAAGCTCGTTTACGGCGTCAAGCAGCGTCCTTGATTTTGATGTTACGGTAAACGATATGATCCCGCTCGCCGCGTCCTCGTCATAGAATGAGTCGGGATTGCCGAACCCGTCGCATTTGTCCGAAAGTCTGCGCCATAGCGACGCGGAAGCCGGAATTTCATCCGAAACAGGCGCGGGCGTGTTATAGTCGCCTATTGTGGCACATTCGCTCACGGAGCCGTTTGTGATAAAGAGCAAATCGGTCTTGTTAAGATAAAAGGTCTTTGCCGTTCCGTTGTCGTCAAGGTGGATTGCGCTTATACGGTTTGTGTCCGTCTCAAAGTCTACGTCCTTAACGACGCAGTGCGTCGCGAAGTTAACATTGTTCGCCTCAAGATAGTTCTTTAGAGCCGATATAACCGTTTCCTGGAGGTTGAACTGCGCGCGGAGCGCGTTTTTCATTGTGTAAAGCTCCGGCATCTCGCCCGCGAGACAGTTTATTACATGCTTTAGCTCAACCGCCGATGACATGGCGCTAAGCATATATGTAGTTGAAAGAATGATCCATAGATTTGATGTGAGAAATTCCGGCGTTTCCTCGAAAAATTCCGCGATAGAAACCTCCGAAATCATGTAATCCTTTGCCGAAAGCAGAGCCTTTATTCTCTTTACGGCGGGCTTTGTAACGCCGAAGCCGCTGTCTATAGCTTTGCCGTCCGCGTCAATTATACGCGCGTTTTCGTAAATTGGATTCGCGCGCATAAAGTTTAAAATCTCGTCTTTGACGCTCATGTCCTCGATGTTTGCGGACTTAAGTCCGGACAGCATATCCATGAGATTTGCGTGGTTCCGCACCGAAAGCAGCTTCGGAGATGTGCATACATATCCCGTTTCGCTGTCGCCGCCGACGTTGAACGCGCCGCCGATGTTTTCCGACTCCTCAAATATGTGTATTGAATCGCCCGCTATTTTGCAGTCGCGTATGAGATAGTACGCGCCGGAGAGCGCGGCGAGTCCGCCGCCCGCGAAATAGATATTCCGCTTCGGAGGAAGCGACTTGTTATCCTTTGACGCAAGCTGCTTCTGCTTTTTTCTTTTGGCTGTAATCACGCCCGCCGCTGTCGCCGCGCCCAAAACGGCGCTCAGAGCGGCAAGTCCGGCAATTGTCTTTCTCTTCATGATAATTATTCCTTTCCGTTATATATTTTTATAGTTTTCCATAATTTTTTGAGGCGGGTTTATTTTGTGTATCACCCGAAGCATGCATTTTCGTACAAACAGGCTCTTTGACCACAGCTTGTAATACATACGGTAAACCCGGTTTTCGTTGGGGATATATTTCTCATCGCGATAGAAGCCCTTTGCGACCGCTATAATCTGTTCGTCCTGTATGCCGTGCTCCAATACCCACTGGTTATCGCCGCACATGATGTATCCGTTATCGTCCTTACCCAGGCAGCGGTGCATAACCTGCTGACCGTTGCTGCGCTTATATACGGGTAAATCGTATTTTTTAAGCCCCTCGCCGTTATATCGTACAAGGTACACGCTGTCGCGTCGGTTGCGCAGCATGGGATACATGCTCGTACCCACCGGAATGGCTATAAACTCGCCGTTTTCCTTTATATATTTTTCAATCAGTGTTTCGTCCATTTATGCCTCCGTTTTACGACGAAAGTTCACTCTTTCGTCAAAACTATTTAATAACTATTTTATTATATCATCATATATGTAAAAAGTCAACAAAAATATCATGTTTTGGCGCAGTTTTTGAACGGAGCAAACCAACCTGTGATAAGCCCTCTGAATTTTCGTTTATCTCACAAATGGCGGCTGTATCGCTCGTGCATGTGGCGCTGTATTCGGAAATTTCCTGCGAAATACATGTGGCACAGTATAGCATATGCATGTGAGACTGTATCGCGAAGCCCTCTGCGGAACAGGCCGTCCCGCCGCGCGCAAAACATTATGGGAAATTGCGCGCTCTGGGACGACCTGTTCCGTGGGCTTGACATACACTGTCGTATGCGGTGCATGCGGCACTATATCGCATTGTTCCCGCTGTAATTCATGTGCAAACTTTTGACTGCCCACATAAAAGACTGTGTATCGTGTATGCCAATACAGTGGACTATATCAAATTCCTTATATAATTTATGCGATTTATATACTCTGCCGCATGGGATACATTATCGTTGTGCGTGCGGAGAAATATGTTTCGCATCGGAATATGTTAATCACGGATTTGGGGCGGTGTGCCGTCGGAGCGCGCATTTCCCTTTTTATTAGCGCGCGGAGAGGG
>CANRAG010000151.1 GCA_947628515.1 uncultured Clostridia bacterium
AAGGTGCGGTCATTTTCAGTTATCGGCTCTACATCAAAATCAACCTGACCGGCATTGGTAAATACAGTTATTCCGTCCTGCGCTTCGCCGTCAAGAACATACGGATCGTTCTCAGTTCCACTTCCCGATAAAATACGGGCTGTTTCCTCGTTCAGATAAAACGCAGGCCGCACACCGCCTATAAACTCGTCCACATCTGCACAGGGTATATTTTGGCGGAAGTACTCCGCATCATATGATACTACACCTACAGAGCCCGAATATGGCGTTCTTGTCATTACTTGTATAGCGCTGTTTTCCATTTGACTTTTTGCTGCAGGTGTTCCTATCATCTCTTTCAAACTATGTATCTGAGACTCGTTAAGTAAAAAGACTGTATCATTAAGCCTATATGCCGCAGCACGGCTGTAAGCTTCATGACAGTCATCAAACGTCACCTCACCACTTCTTTGAACGCCTGTCATACCTCCGCCATATTCATAAAACGGCAAATACGTTCTTGTTATTCCGTTAGTCGCTTTTTCTTTTATATCAGAAGGAAGCACGTTCCATTGTCCTACCGTTCTTATCACTGATAATTCCCCTTCAGTAAAATTATCTGCATGAAGAAATCCCTTTTCATTATTATACGGATGAACAGACCAGTATCCATTGGTTGATTCAAGATTTTCTTCTGAGGGTTCATTTCCCTTCCATGTAATATCTCCGGCATTTTTATTTGAGTTAAGCCATGTACGTATTGCTGATTCCTCCCAAATATTACTACCCCTATGCCGTCTAATTGCGGCAGCTTCTGAGATTTTTTGAAGTTCTGTCAGTTCCTCTTCTGCAATACCACCTATATCACATCCCGGGTCAAAAGCTTTAAAACACAATATATCATCGCTTACCATAAGAATGCCGTTTTCATCCGACTCATCCACAACAGCACGCCATATAATAGGCTGATTATTATATTTGCCCAATTGATAATACGCACCATTATCTATATTAATTTCTTGTGCATATGATGTAATGTCCATTAATACTATACAACTGATTGCCGCAAAAAAATATTTTTTCAATACATTCATTCCTTTCCAAATAAAAGTCTCAAGCTTATTGCTGCGTTTATTTAAAACAATATACTTGTAAATTCCATGAACATATGATGAAACAGCTTGCATACATTTATAATTTAGTGTTGTTTACCCATTATTTTTTATAAATTTCTATTGCAAGTGCACGAGAGAACCGCGCCGCGTGTTAAGTCCCGGGCTTTACTCTATAATTGCCGTGTTTGCTGCGTCGTCCCATGTTACCGTATAGCCCAGTTCTTCCGATAGAAATCTTAGCGGAACCATGGTCTTGTCGTTTATAAGTCGGGCGGGGACGTCCATGGTTACAGCAGAATTGTTCACCTCCGCTTCGGTATCGTCTATTGAAAAGGTTACGGATTTATTATTCAATACAGCTGTCGCCGTTTGAGTCGCGTCGTCCCATGTAACCTCCGCTCCCATTTGCTCAAACAGGAACCGCATCGGTACAAGCACACGGTCATCCTCCATTACCGGCGGGGTTTCAAAACCCAGGATTTTATCCCGGAATTGCACATATATATCGCCTTGTCGAATTGTGTTCTCTAAATCCTCCACCGTAAATTCATACCGTGTGGTTTTAAACTCTGTACCTATATCAATCTCCATATCCCCGTTTTCTAATTCATAAACTGCTTGGACGTCAAATCCATAGGGATCGTCATATTCCGGTATGTGGACAACCGTGAAATACACTCCGTCCTTAGATACCGCAAAATAATCTGTCATATGAACTACATATTGACTTTCACGGCACGGTATTGCGAAAAGATAGCCATTAGCCTGTATTAAATCAGTAAATCGCAGATTTTCATAAATAATTTTCTGTTTTACTTCGCCATTCTCCGAGAACGCAACCGTTGCTTCCTTATCGGGCAATGCAATAAATGTTTCACCTGCTCCATGTAATTTGATATTATTGTTATTTATAAACAGCTCCCTGCCGTTATGAATAATCGGTATTCCTCCATCCTCCTTGTATAACTGCCAATTTTCAAGATCCGTAGAATAATACGACGCTTGCTTCAATACTGCATTGGTCACTATGCTCGGTCCGGGCTTTTCTGCGGAAAATTTAAGATACTTGTTTGCATAGTAAACGCCATTTATATAAGATAATCTGCTTATTACATCCGAATTGAGTTCCTTTATAATATTAAATTCCTTATCCAATACCGTAACATCACTGCTGCGAAAGGTTGACATAACTTCCGCGGGCATTCCTATTGATTGAGTATATGTAATAAACTTATCATCTGTTTCCAATACCCCTAAATAAGGAACATTATTAAAAAACATATTTTGTTTTCCCAAATAATTATCTACCTCAATCCAGTTTACTTTATCCTTGCTATAAAAGGCGTATTTATTAGATTCGATTGAACCTTTAAAATAACCCTGACCGGTATTAACTACCCTAATTACATCGTTCTTTTTAATCTCTTTAAATTCTATCTCCGCATGCGCTGTTTGAAATAATCCCGCTAATGCAATAAATACGGATACCGTTTTTTTGAAAATACTCATTATAATCTCCTTACTGTCCGCTACGCTTATTTGCTAACATCGTTTGTCATCTGGTATCTCATCACAACAGTTAATTTTAAAGTTTTATTCCCCCGAATATCCCATCGCATTTAACGCACGCTTATACCAATCCGGGCACCAATCCGATTCAACCCATTCAGGCTGTACATCAATTACCACTCGCTGTAAATCCTCTATCCAGTCAACTCTTGCATTAAGCGCTTCGGATATAGCTCTTAACGGTACCATTGTTCTGTCATTTACAATACGCGCCGGAACATCCAATTGAATTTCTTCGCCGTTCTTGGTCATTATATCGTTATCAATCTGTAGTCTTATTGTTATTCCGTCCTTTGTCGCAACTGCCGTATTGCTGTCCTGTTCCCATTCCACATCAGCCCCTAAAGCTTCAAATACGGCTCTCATCCCCACTAAGGTGCGGTCATTTTCAGTTATCGGCTCTACATCAAAATCAACCTGACCGGCATTGGTAAATACAGTTATTCCGTCCTGCGCTTCGCCGTCCAATACATACGGGTCATCCTCTGTTCCACTGCCGGATACAATGCGGGCAGTCGCTTCATTCAAGTAAAACGCGGGTCTTATACCTAACTCTTCTTTTGAAATACTCCCTCCAATTCCTATATCTCCATTAACCACATTAAAACCAATATTATTGTTTCCATTTATAGAATTAACCGGGCTTCTTAACCAATAACTATAATAGTTGTTAAATGAAAACACATCTGTTATGGGCTTTTCTCTAACTAAAGCTCCTATTGTTCCCAGCACATTCATTGCATTGTACAATTGCTGTTCATCTAATAGAAATATTGTATCATTCACACGATTCATTGCTCCCTTATAACTGGCAGATAAATCAGTCAACTGTACTTTACCAATTAATTCTGTTTCGCCATAATTTTTTTGTACGCTATAAGATGTAATATATGGTACGTTGCTTCCGTTAGTAGATAATTGTATTTTATTCATTGGTAATGCCTGCCATTGATATACTGTTTTTAACAATGATTTCTCACTTTTTGAAAAATTATTGTCTGATAAAAAGCCGCCTTCTTCTGAATACGAATAGCTAAGGTTTTTTTCATCAAGTACATAATTACTCCAATCTATTTTTTCTTCACCGGAATTTAGCCATTCTCTTATTGTGCTCTCCTGCCAAAAATTGCTTTCATACAAACTATCGGAATTAATATTTTCCTTTACGTTTTTGCCTATATTGGCCGCTTTAAAACATAAAATCCTATCGCTCACCATAAGAACACCGTTTTCATCATTCGTACTTACACAGCGCCATATAATGGGTTGTCCGTTATACTGTCCAAGCCGGTAATAGCTGCCTATTTCCACAGATAAGTCTGATGCAAACGCGTATACTCCATTAAACAAACAAGCCAAGACTGTTATAATTAATAACTTTATTTTCACTTTAATTCTCCTATAAATCGCTATTCACCCTATAGCTTTACTCTATAATTGCCGTGTTTGCCGCGTCGTCCCACGTTACCGTATAGCCCAGTTCTTCCGATAGAAATCTTAGAGGAACCATGGTCTTGTCGTTTATAAGTCGGGCGGGGACGTCCATGGTTACGGCAGAATTGTTTACCTCCGCTTCGGTATCGTCTATTGTAAAGGTTACGGATTTATTATTCAATGCAGCTGTCGCCGTTTGAGTCGCGTCGTCCCATGTTACCTCCGCTCCCATTTGCTCAAACAGGAACCGCATCGGTACGAGTGTAAAATCATCCTCTATTACCGGCGCTGTTTCAAACGCAAGTATTTGATCATTCATAACCACATACGGTGCATGTTTAAGCTCATCAAGCTGACGATAGACTTCTGCTTTATCCGTAGTAAGCCTCGCTATTGTACGACCATATCTTTCTTCAAATACAATATTATTTTCAAATTCATATGCGCATCTTATTGGAGGCAAATATAAAGATCTGCGAAATGCCGCCTCTGCATCTGCTTTTTCTGCCAAAGCCTTTGGATAATCCAATTTTACAAAGTAGACGCCGTCATTGGAAAGATAATAATCATAAGTCATACTGTCTCGATAGATAAGCCAGCTGCCAAGCATATAGTAAAATGTAAGTCCTTCCGCATTTTCATATGCCACATTTAGAAAATCTTCAGAATTCGACACTGCTACTTTATCTCCCGCCCACATTACTTCACCTAAAATCCATGGAACCTCCTCATCCGTTTCCTCCCAATTTTCAAAATCGGTGGATTTTATTACTTTTTCCGGCTCGGTGTAAGCATCTTGTTTAAGTGCACAGTAATACGTACCGTTTAAATACCCTATCTTATCAACAAACTGTTTATACGTTGTTCTCAAATCAAGCTTTTTCACAATATTACCGGTCTCATCAAGTAAATACAGTGGTGTCGCGTATTTATCCGGAGAAATTGTCGCAGAATTATATCCTGAAAAATAATATTTCCCTGTCCAAATAAAATTCGCCCCATTGGCATGTTCTCCTGATAAATTAATTGGTAGCGGCGGGTGCTCGTTCCATTTCCCCCCTGACAAAAAATTCTCACCGTTTATATTTACATAGTATGTACTAATATCCCAAATATCCGAAAACTGCTTGCTCAATCCATCAAGCTCCGGTACTTGCAGAATATCGTCATTTTCTGATATTTCCTCATAATTCATTTCAGCCGCATATGCTCCGAAATTCACCAAAAATAAACCTGCTATTATACCTGCTAATATTTTCCTCATATCTCTCATCCTTCTTAAAACTCTTGCGGTATTTATTTCTTTTTAGCGCATTATTCACAAAATCAAGTGCAAGAGAGAACCGACCGAGGCCACTTAAAAAAAGCCTGTTTTCGGGCTATTACTCCCTGTATTTTATCCACCTCAATATAGTTTACTTTATCCTTACTATAAAAGGCATATTTATTAGATTCGATTGAACCTTTAAAATAACCCTGACCGGTATTAACTACCCTAATTACATCGTTCTTTTTAAT
>CANRAG010000152.1 GCA_947628515.1 uncultured Clostridia bacterium
AATCGCCCAAATCTATTTTGTCAAGCACTGTCTGAACAGCGCCCTTCACAATTTTGAAATCGTCTATATATCCCGTCGCGTACTCGCCGGTCGTCCAGTTCGCCTTACCTATGTATGTTACGGGGTTTGCGCCGAGAATATCCGAAAGCTTGAATTTCGACTCAACGCTGCTTACCTTCTCGCCGTTTATGTACACATACGAGCCCTGGCGCATGCCCTCGAACTCTATAAACACCTTTTTGCCCGCATCGGAGAGCGGCACGGAAAATTCCTTGCGGTAAAAGGCTATGCCGCGGTAAACACCGCCGTCGCCCGCGTCCTGCGACACGTTTCTGAACGAGTCCGCGTCGTTAAACGTATGCGGCACGCTAACGCTTTCCCACAAGCTGTCGTCAAAATCCGGCTCGTAGAACTTCCGTCCCGCCGCGTCCGTAGTGCCCGCGACGGCGTCGCCGAGCGGCCACGTTGCGGCGTACGGCTTTGAGAATTTCCAGTCGATGTTAAAATTGTAATCGGTGTTCGGCGCTTTCGGCGGCGCGTACGCGTTATCCGCCGCCGCGCGGATATACGGAACGCATACGGAAATAATAAGCACAAGCGCCGTAAAAAATGATAAACGTTTTTTCATACTCCGTCTCCTTTATACAATTTATACTAATTTTATTTTATCACAAATCCTTATGTTATTCAATATAAATATTACGATTGTTTACGGTTTTTCCTGAAATATTCATATATCCAAGCGGTCACAATTATCTACATCCGCTATTTTTCGACGCGCGGCTGTTGCAAAACGCGGGATATTGTGGTATAATCTATAATGGTGATTTATATGAAACGAATAGTAACAGGTATTCTTGCCCATGTCGATTCGGGCAAAACCACCCTGTCGGAGGGAATGCTCTTCCTCGCCGGGCAGCTGCGCCGTCTCGGGCGCGTTGACCACGGCGACGCGTTCCTCGATACAAATGAAATCGAGCGCGAAAGGGGTATTACCATATTTTCAAAGCAGGCGATACTTCGGATCAACGACTCGGAATTTACCCTTCTCGACACTCCCGGACACATAGATTTTTCAGCGGAGACGGAACGGGTTTTGCAGGTGCTTGACTATGCCATTCTTGTCATAAGCGGTTCGGAGGGCGTACAGAACCACACCGAAACGCTGTGGAAGCTCTTAATACGCTATAATGTGCCGGTCTTTATTTTCGTAAATAAAATGGATATATCCCACTCGGAACGGGCGGAGCTTTTGGGTGAGCTGCGTCGCCGTCTAAGCGACGGCTGCGTGGATTTTTCGGATTGCTCCGGCGCGGAGTTTGCCGAAAACGCCGGTACCTGTACGGAACGGCTTATGGAGGAATACCTTGAAAACGAAGCCGTATCGGACGCGGCGCTTCGCGAGGCGATAGCGGAGCGCAGACTGTTCCCGTGCTTTTTCGGCTCGGCGCTTAAAACGGAGGGCGTGCGCGAGTTCATGCAGGCGCTTGACCGCTATACCGTAATGCCCGAATACGGCGATGAGTTCGGCGCAAAGGTGTTTAAAATTTCAGAGGACGAGAGCGGCGCGCGTCTAACGCATATGAAAATCACCGGCGGCGCGTTAAAAGCGAAGGACGTTCTTTCCGGACGCGACAGCGCCGGAGGTAAATGGAGCGGAAAGGCGGACAGAATACGCGTATATAACGGTGAGAAATTCACAATCACGGACGAGGCGCAAAGCGGGACGGTGTGCGCTGTTACGGGGCTTGGCTCCACCTATGCCGGAGAAGGGCTGGGATGTGAGGGCAATTCCGAAAGTCCGGTTTTGGAGCCGGTACTCACATATAAGGTTGAGCTGCTCGATAATACGGACGAACAAACCGCGCTTTCGCGGCTAAGAATGCTTGAAGCGGAGGACCCGCAGCTGCATATCATATGGAACGAGCAGCTGCGGGAGATACACATACAGCTGATGGGCGAAGTTCAGCTTGAAGTGCTGCGCCGCATAATAGGCGACAGATTTGAAATGGCGGTGGATTTCGGACAAGGCTCCATCGCATACCGTGAAACAATCGCGTCAACGGTTGAGGGCGTGGGACATTTTGAGCCGCTGCGTCATTATTCGGAGGTGCATCTTATACTTGAACCGCTGCCGCGCGGCGCGGGGCTTAAATTTGAAACAAAATGCAGCGAGGACAAGCTCGATAAAAACTGGCAGCGGCTGATACTGACCCATCTGCGTGAAAAGACGCATATAGGCGTGCTCACCGGCTCGCCGATAACGGATATGAAAATAACGCTCGCGTCAGGACGCGCGCATAAGAAGCATACGGAGGGCGGCGATTTCCGTCAGGCGACATACCGCGCGGTGCGTCAGGGGCTTATGCACGCGGAGAATGTGCTGCTTGAACCGTTTTACAGCTTCCGCCTGGAAATACCCACGGAAAACGTCGGTCGGGCAATGACCGATTTGCAGCGGATGTGCGCGGAGTTTTCGCAGCCGTCGCTTGACGGCGGGTTTTCGATAATCTCCGGTATCGCGCCGGTATCGGAAATGCGCGGCTACTTTGCGGACGTCACGGCGTACACCGCCGGACGCGGCAAACTCGTCTGCGCTCTTAAAGGCTACGGACAATGCCACAACCCCGACGAGGTCGTAGCCGCGCGCGGCTACGACGCTGAGTCGGACATTGCCAATCCGCCCGATTCGGTATTCTGCGCGCACGGCGCGGGGTTTGTCGTTAAATGGGACGAGGTGGAGCGGTATATGCATCTTGAAAGCGCGCTCGCGCCCGAAATCAGGGCGGAGGACGCGGCGGCTCGCGTTTCAAATTACGTCAGCGCCGTAGCGGACGACGAGGAGCTTTTGCGGATTTTCGAGCGCACCTACGGCCCGATAAAGACAAAGCGCCATAACTCCGTAGAGAAACGAATAAAAAAGGCGCCGTCGGCGCCAAAGCCGAAAAGGCCGCGTCCTCTTCCCGGCGGACCGCTGTATCTGCTCGTTGACGGATACAATATCATATTCGCGTGGGACGATTTAAAAAAGGCGGCGGAAGAAAGTCTTGACCTGGCGCGCGAGCTTTTAATTAACCGCATGTGCAACTACAGAGGTTATACAAACTGCGAGCTGATACTCGTTTTTGACGCGTACAAGGTAAAGGACAATCCGGGCAGCGTGCTTAAAGTCCATAATATAAACGTTGTGTACACAAAAGAGGCCGAAACGGCGGACGCGTATATAGAAAAGGTAACGCACGAACTGGCAAAGCGCTACCGCGTGCGAGTGGCGACCTCGGATAATCTTGAACAGCTGATAATCCTCGGCAACGGCGCGGTTCGCGTTTCCGCTTCGGAATTTGAAAAAGAGGTAACGGACGCCGAGGAACAAATACGGAAATATATCAATGAATTGCGCTGATAATATATATAAATTTTTAAGGAGACATGATTATGACTGTGGGAATTATAGCGGAGTTTAATCCGTTCCATAACGGACATAAATATCTGATATCCGAAGCAAAGCGCCGCGCGGACGCGGACGCGGTTGTGGCGGTAATGAGCGGAGAATGGGTTCAGCGCGGCGGCATCGCCGTCACGGACAAATGGACTCGCGCGCGCATGGCGCTTTTAAACGGCGCGGACCTCGTGCTGGAACTGCCGGTTATATACTCTATGAATACCGCGCAGAAATTCGCTTACGGCGCTGTCGCGGCGCTTTGCGCCACGGGCGTGGTTGACACGCTCGCCTTCGGCTCGGAATCGGGCGACGCGCGGCGGCTGTTAAACGCGGCGCATATGCTCATTAACGAGCCCAAGGACATTTCGGATAAAATCAAAACGCTCATGTCCGAAGGCATGAGCTATCCCGCCGCGCGCGGCGCCGCGTACGGGGATGTCCTGCCCGATACGCCCAACGACATACTTGCCGTCGAATATCTTCGCGCCGCCGATATGCTCGGCGCGGGTTTTGACATATGCGCTATAGAGCGCAAGGGCGCGGCGCATGATTGCGAAACCGCAAAGGACGGCATCGCAAGCGCGTCAAAGCTCAGGAAAATGGCGGCTCGCGGCGAGGATATTTCACATTTCCTGCCCTCGCCCGATTTCCCGGTTTATGACGAGTCGGCGCTGGACTGCGCCGCGATTTCAATACTGCGCTCCTGCGGCGCGGAATATCTTTCGGAAATTAACGATGTAAACGAAGGGCTTGAAAACAAATTTATAGCGGAGGCTATGAAAAACTCAACGGTTGACGGGCTGTGCGCCGCGGTGAAATCAAAGCGGTATCCGCAAAGCCGCATACGCCGCATAGTATGGTCGGCGTTGTTGGGGATTACAAAGGAGTATTCCGCCGCCCCGCCGTCATATCTGCGCGTGCTTGGTATGACAGAGCGCGGCATGCGGATTTTAAAGCGGATGAAACGCGCCGCCTCGCTTCCGGTAATAATAAAGGCGGCGGACTTTGCGCCCGACGCCGCGTTCAGACTGTCAAACCGCGCCGAGGACATATTCGCCCTCGCCGCGCCCGTACCCGGTCTGCGCCGCGGCGGACGCGACGTGACGGTATCGCCCGTGATTGCAAAGTGACTAACTTCGCTTTACGCTGCCGTCGCCCGTACAATCTCCACAACCCGCCGCGCATATTTCAATTTTACCGTCCGGCACGTTATACCATCTGAATACGCCCAAGCCGTCAACCACTCCGTCGTCTTTATTTACGTCAGTAACCGGTTCGCCTTGAGGCGTCCCGTCCACATAGAGCTGTAGCCTGTCGTAATTTGAATATGCGCGCAATATGCCGTTCGGTTCGGAGTCTACGATGTGTATAAACTTCTCAAAATTGTTCCAATTAGCCTTGTAGAAATAGAACGCGTCCTTTTTTGTGGTATGGTCATATGATACGAGTCCCTTGTCGTTAGTTCCGGGCAGACCGCCCTGCTTCTTATCCGACGCGGAGTCGAACATCTGCCATACATAACTGCACCATATCCACGGCAGCCCGTTTACTATTTCATCGTAAACCTTTTCATGCAGATACGCCTGGAAGGTCGTTGACCACTGCGCGTCGGGCACGTCCGTTCCCGGTCTTACCGTCCCGTCCGCCTCATACGGGCGAAGAAAACCGGTTTCGCCGCTCGCGCCGTATTCGGATATGCCGAGCGGCTTTGCGCTTTCGGCGTTGTATAACTCCGTAAAATCAGCCGTCATAATACCCGCCATACTCTTTTGGTTTAAATACCATCCATCCATACCAACCGTATACCAATACGGATATAAATTCATCGCAGCGGTATCGCTGTCCCAATCCTTTTTACGATTAAACAGGCAGAACGCGGCATAGGTCGTCTGTCTTGCAGCATCCAGCTTCTTTGCGAGCGCGTACATCTGCTTGTGATAATCCGTCGCTAAATTCGGACTGTTTGCGTTATCACCCGCCGCTTTGATAAATGAGCTCGTCATTTCGCGGCGGATTTCGTTTCCGAGTCCCCATACTATAACGGACGGATGATTATATTGCTGCTTTATAAGCTCCGTAAGCTGCGCCTTTGTCACATTCATAAATCTGATGTAATCACTGTCTGAAGGTGATATGATTTCGTCAACCA
>CANRAG010000153.1 GCA_947628515.1 uncultured Clostridia bacterium
CATACCGCCCCACAGAAGCCGCGCGATAAATTACCGCATGCATACGCGATACAGCGCCACATGCATATACAGCAATTGTGAAATAAACGAAAATTTGCAGTGATTTAACTCATTTGAAAACCGTGGATTTTTAGCTGTTTTACGGTTGACATATTCAAAGGATATGGTATAATGGTTAGGTAACGTTATTCAAACAGGAGGCATTTTATATATGAGAGCAAGCGGTATATTGATGCATATTTCATCACTTCCGTCCGATTACGGCATAGGAACTATGGGTAAGGAAGCGTACAAATTTGTCGATTTCCTGTCTTTGGCAAAGCAGACCTATTGGCAGATACTGCCGATATGCCCGACAAGCTACGGCGACTCACCGTATCAGTCATTCTCCACGCACGCGGGCAATCCGTATTTTATAGACCTCGATATGCTGATCGAGGACGGGCTTTTGGAAAAGGCCGATTTAAAGGGCATTAATTGGGGTACGAACCCCGAATACGTCGATTACGAAAAGATATACGAGAGCCGTTTTAAGGTTCTCAGAAAAGCATACGATAACTTTAAAAAGCGAGACAGACTGCTGTTTGATATGTTCCTCGAAAAGAACGATATGTGGATTTCAAACTATGCGCTGTTCATGTCTATAAAGGAGTCATACGGCGGCAAGTCATGGCTTGAATGGGACGAGGGGCTAAAACGCCGCGACCCACACTCGCTATGGCTGTTTAAAGAATCGCACATGGACGACGTAGAGTTTTGGGAGTTCTTGCAGTATAAGTTCTTTGAGCAGTGGACGAAGCTAAAGGAATACGCGAACGGGAACGGCGTGCAGATAATCGGCGATATTCCGATTTATGTCGCGCTTGACTCGGCGGCGGTATGGGTGCATCCGGACTTATTCGACCTCGATAAAGACCTTAAGCCGAAAACGGTAGCGGGCTGTCCGCCGGACGCGTTCTCGCCAACCGGTCAGCTGTGGGGGAACCCTATATATAACTGGGCAAGACACAGGGAGACGGGCTACAACTGGTGGATTGACCGTCTGCGCGGAGCGGTGGAGCTTTATGACATTGTCCGCATCGACCATTTCCGCGGCTTTGACGGATACTACGCAATCCCGTACGGCGACAAGACCGCCGAGCACGGACACTGGGAACAGGGGCCGGGAATAGACTTTTTCCGGTTCGTCGAAGCGCGGCTGGGCAAGCTGCCTATTATCGCCGAGGATTTGGGATTTCTCACACCGTCGGTTATACAAATGCTGAACGACAGCGGGTTTCCGGGCATGAAGGTGCTTGAATTCGCGTTCGACCCGAGAGAGGAAAGCGGGTATCTCCCATACGCCTACGACAAGAACTGCGCCGTGTATATCGGCACGCATGACAATCCGACAATAAAGGGCTGGCTTGAAGAAATTGACGACGAGACGAAGGAATTTTGCAAAAAATTTCTAAACTACACGGGCAAGGACGACAGCAAATTCATATGGACGTTTATTAAGAACGCGTTCGCGTGCGTGGGTGACACTCTCGTCATACAGATGCAGGACTACCTCGAGCTTGGCAAGTATTGCAGAATGAACACGCCGTCCGTTCCCGTGGGGAACTGGCAGTGGAGGATGAAAAAGGGCGCGGCGACAAAGAAGCTTGCTGCAAAGATTGCGGACATAACGCGTACATACGGAAGATGTCCGAGATAAAAGGAGCGTATACTATGAAACTTGAAAGATACTACGAGAACCCCGATATACTCCACGCGGGATGCGAAGCGCCGCGCGCGTACTACATACCGTTTTCGGATAAGACGGAGGCGCTGACAAAACCGCGCGAGAAATCCGACAGATTTATAAACCTGAACGGAACATGGAATTTTAAATACTGCAAGAGTATTTACGATATGCCGGAGCTTTCCGATATTACATACAGCGATAAGATACCGGTTCCGTCCTGCTGGCAGACAAACGGATATGACTGTCACAACTATACAAATGTGCGCTATCCGTTCCCGTTCGACCCGCCGTATGTGCCGAATGAAAATCCCTGCGCGATGTACGAGCGGCGCATAAATCTCAAAAAGCAGCCCGATAAGCGCTATTACATAAACCTCGAAGGCGTGGACTCCTGCTTCTATCTGTGGGTAAACGATGAGCTTGCGGGCTACAGCCAGGTTTCACATTCCACAAGCGAGCTTGATATTACCGATTATCTGAAATCGGGCAGGAACAAGCTCAATATTCTTGTTCTTAAATGGTGCGACGGGAGCTACCTTGAGGATCAGGACAAATTACGTATGAGCGGCATTTTCCGCGACGTATATATTCTGATAAGGGATTTTGAGCATATCACCGACTTCTTTTTAAAGACAAGGCTTGACGGAACGGTATCCGTTCGGGGCGACGCCGACGCGGAATATGAAATATACGATAACGGCGTTCTTATCGCCTCGGCGGCGGGCAAAAGCGTAAATATGAAAATAGACGACCCTAAGCTGTGGACGGCGGAAACACCGTATCTTTACAGCCTCGTTATAAAATCGGGCACGGAATACATAGCACAGAAATTCGGTGTGCGCGAGATAAGAACCGAGAACGGCGTAGTGCTCCTTAACGGAAAGAAATTTAAAATCAAGGGCGCGAACCGCCATGACAGCGACCCGAAAACGGGCTACACAATAAGTCGGGCGCAGGCGTTAAAGGATTTAACGCTCATGAAGCGGGGAAACATCAACGCGATACGAACAAGCCACTACCCGAACTCGCCGTGGTTTACGGAGCTTTGCGATGAGCTCGGCTTCTATGTCTGCGCCGAGGCGGATATCGAGGCGCATGGCGTGGTTACGGCGAACGGGAGCTATCAGGATGATCATTTCGGGCTGTTGGCTCGTGATAAGCGGTTTAAGTCCGCCATCCTTGACAGAAATCAAAGAAATGTGCACCGCGACAAGAACCGCGCATGTATTATTATGTGGTCGCTCGGAAACGAGGCGGGGTTCGGAGAGAGTTTCGAGAGTGCCGGAAGGTGGATAAAGAGCTTTGACGATACGCGGCTTGTACACTATGAAAGCAGCGTGCATGAAGACAGCGGATACACAAACGACACCTCCATGCTCGATTTCTACAGCACGATGTACGGCTCGCCGGAGAGTATAGCTCAATACTTCAAGGATAAGCGCAATAAAAAGCCGTATATCCTCTGCGAGTTCATACACGCGATGGGTAACGGACCCGGTTCAATCTATGAATACATCGATCTCATGGATAAGCATGACGGCTTTACGGGCGGTTTCATATGGGAATGGTGCGACCACGCTGTCTATATGGGAAGAAAGGGCGGCAAGCCGATATATTTCTACGGCGGCGATTTCAACGAGGAAGTGCATGATAACAATTTCTGTATGGACGGCATTGTATCCCCCGACAGAACGCCCAATAACGGATTTTACGAGTACAAAAACGCGCTCCGCCCGATACGCGCGGCTCTTGACGGAAACAACATAATTTTTGAAAACCGGCTTGACTTTTCGGACGTATCCGAGCTTTACACGGTAAAATATGAGATACAGCGCAACGGTGTTGCGGTATCGGAAGGTGAAATAGCGTTACCGCCAATCAAACCGCACGGGACGGTATCGGTCGCGTTGCCCGAAATACAGTATCTTGACGGCGAATATTTCATTCTCATATCCTATTGCGCAAAGGCGGATATGCCGTTATTGGACGCGGGCACGAGGATGGGCTTTGACCAACTCAGGCTGCAAAAAGGCGTCGCGTTCGATATAGCCCAAAGCGTGTCGGAGACTGAAATAACAGCGGACGAAACAGATACCGAAATCACGGTAACGGGCGACGGTTTTACATATGTGTACGACAAGCTTAACGGACTGTTTAAATCGGTTAGCCGCGGCGGAAAGGAGCTTATGCTAAAGCCCATGGAGTGGAATATATTCCGCGCGCCGACAGATAACGATATGTTCATAAAGACGCAATGGTTTGCCGCCGGCTATGACCGCTCGCGCGCGAGGGCATACGAAACGGAAATGTCTGAAAAGAACGGGAAAATCATTCTTAAAACGGAGCTGATAATCGCGGCGGCGGCAATCCGCCCGTTCCTCAGAGTTAAGGCTAAATGGACGGTAAGTAACGACGGTGTGATAAAGCTCACGGTAAAGGCGAAGAAGGATACGGCTCCGCCGGAAAATACGCTCCCGCTGCTGCCGCGGTTTGGTATAAGAATATTCCTGCCGAAAGCGTACACGGATGTTAAGTATTACGGCTACGGACCGTATGAGAGCTATATAGACAAGCGCGCCGCTTCATATATGGGTCTGTTCGACACAACCGTGTCAAAGCTCCATACGGACTATGTAAAGCCTCAGGAGAACGGAAGTCATTACGGCTGCAAGTACCTCAGGCTCGCTTCGGGTAAAAACAGTATCGAGGCATACGGAAAGAATTTCTCGTTCAACGCGTCAGAGTACACGCAGGAGGAGCTTATGGCAAAGAAGCATAACCTTGAGCTTGAAAAAAGCGGTATGACCGTATTATGCCTTGACTACCGTCAGTCGGGCATAGGCTCGAACAGCTGCGGGCCGCTCCCGAAAAAGGAGTATCTTATAGAGGATAAGTTTAAATGGACGGTAAAGATTAAACTGAGCTGATTTTAATAAAAAAATACGGATGCGGCATCCGCTGCCGCATCCGTATTTTTTATTCGATTATATACGCGTTTACTATCTCGCCGTAATATGCGATATGCTCGTCGGGCTTACCGTCCCCGCCGACGGGGTAGCAGGATTTTTTTATATCCTCCGGCATTGAGTCCGTGTTCTGCGTCTGCTTATACAAAACCCTACATTCAAGCGTCAGAGGAAGCTCCTTTATACCCGGCACTGAACCCGTTTCCGGCTCCACCGTCGTCAGTCCCAGTTCCTTTATTTTATCCGTATCCCTGCCCGATTTGCTGCCGCACACGGCTGTGATATGCTTTACGTCGCCGTTAACGGGGATATTGACCGTGAACTCGCCCGTCTTGTCGAGCTGCTCCCTTGTATATCTCGATTTTCGCACATAGGTCGTAAATACGGGTTTACCCCATTCTATGCCCAGCGCGCCCCATGAGATTGTCATTGAATTGACCTTATCGCCGTTTGTTGTAAGCAGTACTCCGTTTTTGACCGCTTTCATAATAGCTTCGCTGTAATCAAATAAATCAATCTTCTTTTTCATTACATTAATTCTCCTTGCTCTGTATCATATATTCAATCCTATTCGTTTAACCGGTATTTTATTCTACCTCTACAAGCTCATAATCGAGCGAGCCGGCGCCCAAGGCCGCGGCGCACTCCACGGTATACTCACCGTTTCTTGATGTTATTCTTTCAAGCAGATGATCCCTGCCCGGATCGTCCGACTTATAAACCAAATCGAGACATGCGCGGTCGATCGCCACAGGGTCGATTGAGGCGAGAATACCGATGTCGGCCATGCACGGGTCCTCCG
>CANRAG010000154.1 GCA_947628515.1 uncultured Clostridia bacterium
CCTTCGTGCCTATTTCCTTTAGGGCGTCGCCGTAGGGGATGAGAGTGTCATCGGACAGCACGTTTCTTGTCACCGGGGTGGCGAGAATAGGATGCGCACCGTTTTTGCGCGCGGCGTTTATGAACTCGTATATCGAGCTTTGATATGTGCCGTCGGCGGGCGAGGTGTATCTTGACCTGTCCGATTCCTTGCTGTCATTATGCGCGAACTGGATTATGAGATAGTCGCCGTTTGATATACTGTCGCATATATATCCGAAATTGACCTCGGTTTTGAAGCTTTTAGAGCTTCTGCCGCTTATGGCGCAGTTCACAACCTGGACGTCGTCGTTAAAAAGCTCGCCGAACACCTGCCCCCATCCGGTGCGCGGATAGCGGTTGGGGTTTCCCGTATGCGGATAATTGCACGCGGTCGAATCCCCGGCGATATATACCTTTATTTTGTTTTTGTCTATGACAAAATCGTTTACGTCCTCTTGCAGGGGCTCGGAAAATTCAAGATTTAAAAAATCATTCGTTTCGCTCAATGTCCGCGTCCTCCTTGATATATTTTTTTATTTGTGTTTCCGCGCTGTTTTCTATATACAGTCCGCAGGCAGAGAATATCAGCGCAAACAGCAGCACGAATATCGCGATTATGAAAAACATCGACATCTTCTCATTCTGCGCGGTAAAGCCTATTGCCGGCCATATCAGCACGACAAAGCCGCATACGGCGACGGTGACGGTCGAGAACGGAAGCGCGGATATGGCAAACAGCGCGGAGTTTTTGTACAGCTTTACTATTGTAAGCTTATATGTTATAAGCAGATGATACAGATATAAATGCAGAATGGTATAAAAGAACGCGAGTACCAAAACCACATACTTCATACATACCATTATCCCGCCCATGAAACCGTAGAAAAAGTAAGCGTAACAGAACAGACAGAACACAAGCACATCTATAATCCATACGGCTATTGCCTGCTTGAAATTGGAAAATACATGCCTGAAATAGTCGCTTACCAAAAATACGGGCTCTTCTCTTAGGAATGAGCGCAATATGAACACAAACCCCGCTGTGGCGGGCCCTCCGCCCCAGAGCACGGCAAACAGCGCCGAAATATAGAACCGTATAAGCAAGTCCATTGTAATCGAGCTCATGGCGGCGGTTACATCCGTCATGGTTCCGCCGCTAAGCAGCTTGAAGTTGTCCATATCCAAGCCGAGCTTGTTTGAAAGCATACCCGAAAGTATGAACACAACCGCAAAGGTCGGCAGAAGCGTTACGATGTATAGGATATTAAGCTGTACAAGCGACCAGAATTTTCTGAAAAATATCTGGTAAAATCTTCCCAGTCCCTTCCTTTTGCGCTCGTTTTTCGACACGCCCGGACCGGGCTTTGAATAGTTCCCGTTAAAAAATCCCATGCTTAATAACCAAGCTCCTCTGCCACCATAATAACCGTAATCCTTTTGGGGAAGTGGAAGCAGCCGTCTACTATACCGATAAAGTTACACATGCGCGGCTGTCCCGTGCAGTCGGAGCAGTTGCAGCAATCCTCCGTCGCGCACGGCGTCTTGTGGCGTATGCGCTTTGAGTTTAGCGGAGCTATTGCGCGGGCGCGCTTTATGCCGTCCTCCATGGTGTCTACAATCTTGTTTACGCCCACAACCACAATCGCCTTTTTGGGGCCGAACGCAATCTGACTTGCGCGGTTGCCGACGCAGTCGATATTTACAAGCTGACCTTCCTTTGTAACGGCGTTCGAGCTTGAAACTATGTAATCCGCCTTGTAGCTTTCGCGGTAAACATCGTGCATTGCGGCGACGTTCTCGCAGTGGAAGCGGTCATAGAAATTATAGCGTCCGCTTTGGATTTCGTCTATAATTCCGGTCTGTTTAAGGGTTACGGAGCCTCCGACGCATATGCTTGCCCCTTCGGGAACCATTTCGAGAAATATTCTCTTTGCGTCCGCGGCGTCCTCGGCATACACGGCGTTAAAATTATATTTATTTAAAAGCTCAACCATTTCCTTGGCCTTAAGCCGCGCCGCCCATTTTTGTACATCATCCATAATAAATTACCCCTTTCGATAATAATTCCACATTATATTATACTATATATAGTTCTTTTTTACAATAGCAAAAGACTTTCCGTCAGAAAATCAGTGAAATATGACAAAAAACAGTATATAAACTTATGGGTTTTATATGTTATAATAAACACATCAATGAAAAATCGAACAACGGAAGGGGATGCTTATCAATGAAAAAAATTCTTATGCCTTACGCAAAAAAGCTTTGCGATACAATCATGGAGGATTTCGGCGAAATTCTCAGTAAGAAATGGCAGTATGACGCCGGACTGTGTCTTAAAGGCTTTGAGGCTGTATACAAGGAGTGCGGCGACGAGCGATATAATGATTATATCAAGGCCGCGTTCGATTATTTCATAACGCCGGAGGGCACAATAAATACATATAATCCCGAAGTAAGGAATATCGACCATATAAATAACGGTAAGAATTTGTTCTACCTATGGCACGAAACGGGCGAGGAACGGTTTAAGAAAGCAATCGAGCTTTTGGCAAGCCAGTTTGCAATCCAGCCGCGAACGCCGTCGGGAACATTCTGGCATAAGCAGATTTATCCAAATCAGGTATGGCTCGACGGCCTTTTCATGGGCGAGCCGTTTTCCGCGCAGTACGCGAAGGAAATGAATCATCCGGAAAAATTTGATGATATAGTGAAACAGTTTGTGAACGCGGAAAGACTTACCTATGAGCCGCGCTGCGGGCTTTACGCCCACGCCTGCGACGAGTCGAGGTCCGTATTCTGGGCGGATCCGAATACGGGGCGCAGCCTGAATGTGTGGGGGCGTTCCGTGGGTTGGTTCTGCATGGCGCTGCTCGACACGCTCGACTTCTTCCCGTCAGATTACAGCGGCAGACAAACTCTCATAGATTTGTTTAACAAGGCCATAGCCAATGTGGTTAAGTACCAGGACGAGAGGGGAGTGTGGTACCAGGTAATGGATAACCGCCGAAGCGATAATTACCGCGAGTCAACCTGTACGTGTATGTTTGCATATTCGCTCGACAAGGCTATACGCAAGGGATATATTGACGCCGACACATACAGGCCGTATCTTGACAGGGCGGTTGACGGCATAATAAATGAGTTCATTTCCGAAACGGACGACAGACTTGACATAACGATGGGATGCTCCGTTGCCGGCCTTGGTCCGGCGGACAATACAAGACGCGACGGAACCCTCGACTACTATTTCAGCGAGCCGATAAGGAACAACGACTTTAAGGGAGTCGGACCGTTTTTATACCTTGCCACAACCTATGAAAGATAATAAAGATAATGATTTTAAAATACAAAAACACCTGTGGACTTCTATCCGCAGGTGTTTTGAAGTTAGCCTTTATAAATTTATTTCATTATTCCGCCGGAGGCGCGTCCGGTTTCTCCGATTCTTCCAGTTCCGGCTCTGTCAGGCTTTCGTCGGTTTCGTCCTGATTTTCAGCATCAGTCGGATCCTTTTCGGTATCTGCGTCATCCGACTTATCGGCATCGGGAGCTTCCGTATCCGTGTCGGTCTGCGGCAGGAATGACACCTTGCTCAGCTTTGTAAGGTATCTTTCAAGAAGCGCTGCCGTTTCCGCTCTTGTAACGTTATCGGCAGGGTTGATTTCGTTTGCTTCGTTACCTTCCACAATGCCTTCCGCAACCGCCCACTTTGTAGCGTTTACCGCGTATTCCGTAATGGTGTCCGCATCTGTGAACGCGTCAAGCTCAACGCTATTGTCGGCAGTGTTGTCAAGCTGGTATGATTTATGCAATGTCGTGATAATCTGCTCTCTTGTAAGAGCTGTCGAGCCTTCGAAATCGCCGGAGATGAAGTCGGACATAATACCCTTTTCGGTTGCCCAGGCCTCAGCCTCCGCAGCCCAGTTCTCACCCTCGGTTACGATATTCGCATCCGCCGAGTGGAGCCTGTAGAGAATAACGGCAAGCTCGTCTCTTGTAACGTTATCCTGCGGCATGAAGTGAGTGTCGTCAACGCCCTTTATAAGTTCGTGAGTATATACGTATGTAACGGCGTCGGTAAACCACTCGTCCTGGCAATCCACAAACGGATTTGTCGCGGGTTCCTCAGTGGGAGCCTCTGTAGCCTTTTCCGAGGGTTCTTCTGACGGAGCTTCCGAAGCAGTCTCCGTAGCCTGCTCTGACGGAGTTTCCGAAGCAGTCTCCGTAGCCTTTTCTGACGGAGTTTCCGAAGCAGTCTCCGTGGCCTGCTCTGACGGAGTCTCTGAAGCTGTCTCCGTAGCCTTCTCTGACGGAGCCTCCGAAGCAGTCTCCGCAGCCTTCTCCGAAGGAGCTTCCGATGCTGTCTCCGAAGGAGCTTCCGTAGCGGCTGTATCTGTTACATTTGCTGTGTTATCCTTATTGTCGTCAACGGCGGCAAATACGGCGGATGACGCTGAAATTGTCATTGCAGCCGCGCATAATAACGCGATTAATTTTGACATAATTGTTTCCTCCATATTAAATTTATATTACGCCTTTAAAGCATTATAATTATAGCACTCTGAATTTTACTTTTCAACCTTTACCGTCAAAATTCGTGAATTTGTAGTAATTTCAGTCCCGATATGGGCGTTTAGTAGTCTAATTTGACCGTATTTTCTTTCTGTAATACTCGGTAAGCTCCGGATAGTCGCAAAGCTCGCGCTCGCACTTATCCGTTATGCCGTAAACGCCCCTTTCCGTCCTTTTAAACCATCCGTAATAGTTGGTTCTTAGCAATCCTCCGCAGTCGGAGCCGGTTATTTCCTTTATAAGCTTCGGCGACGCCGTTTTGTAATGCTCTATTACGCAGGCGGCAAATATGCTTCGCTCCGTGAACGCGGTGGCGATTTTTGTATTGTTTACGCCGCCTATATTGTTGTCTATCGCACGTCCGTCTATTTCGTTAAGTATCCGTTTTTTATCCTTTTTCCGTTCCCTTACGGGGAAGAATTCTTCGGGCTTCCGGACTATTTCGGCAAAGGATGTTCCGTCGTCCTTTACCGTCACGAAGATAAGGCCTATTTCCAGCTTTTTTATAACGTAGAGGGTGTCGCGGAATTTGCGCGGCGCGTATTTTTTCGGCTTGGGCACGGCAACGTATACCGTAGCCCCCGTTTTCTGACGTTTCAGCGCCTGCGCAAGAAGCGCAACCGACAAGCTGCGCTTCAATTCTATTATTATAAGCTCGTCACCCTTTACGGCGGTCATGTCGCAGTCGAGAACCTCGGCGTTCACCTTATAACCCATAT
>CANRAG010000155.1 GCA_947628515.1 uncultured Clostridia bacterium
TATCGTTACCATAGTGATAAGCGCGAGCGTCATGCCCATTGTGGTGTTCACGTTCGCCGTGATCGAGTTAAGACCTATCTGCGCTGTCAAGAGGTCGCTTGAGGTAAATACAAGCGAGGGCCAGAGATAGTCGTTCCAGACGCTTAAAAACGTGAACACGCTCACCGTCGCGACGACCGTTTTAGACATAGGCAGGACCATCGTGAAAAAGTATTTAATCGCGCTGCAGTGGTCGAGCTGCGCCGCCTCCCATACGTCGTCGGGCAGACTTATGAATACCTGACGGAACAGGAATATGTTAAACGGGTTTACAATCATCGGCAGTATGTAGCCTATTACCGTGTTTAAAAGTCCCATTTTCGCGATGAACAGGAAATGTATCGTTATAATCGTTTCCATAGGGACAATCATCAGCATCATGATTATAAGCAGCCATCTCTCGCGGAACGGGAAATCTATTTTCGCGAGCGCGTATCCCGCGAGCCCGTTTACTATTACGCTCAAAACTATAAGCGCCGCCGCGTAAAGAAGCGTGTTTCCCATATACCTCAAAAACGACGTGTCCGTTATTATCGAAACGTAGTTTTCAAAGAATCCGCCGTTCGGCGCGGGCGGGATAAACGCGCGCATTGAGTTCATATCCGCCGTTATCGCCGCGTCGGGCTTAAACGAGTTCGCTATCATCCATATTACCGGGAACAGGAAGAACAGCGAAAGAATTATCATCACTATTGCGAGCGCCCATTCAATGCGCCTTTGCTTTTTTGTAAGTATCATTTTTCTCCTCCTTATCCTCCTTGTCCCGCGTCAGTATCGTCTGTACTACAGTCAGCACCACGACGAACGCGATAAATACGATCGCCATTGTTGACGCGAGACCTATTTCCCAGTTGACCGTGCCGGTTTCATATATGTCGTACACGAGCGTGTATGTCGAGTGCGACGGGCCGCCGCCTGTCATAACCATAGGCTGTACAATCATCTTGAACGCGCCTATCGTTATTGTGATAAACACGAACACGCAAAGCGGCTTTAGCTCGGGCAGCGTAATATCCTTAAACTTTTTCCACGCGCTTGCGTGATCCATTTCCGCCGCCTCGTAAAGTCCGGGGTTAATCGCCTGTAAGCCGCCGAGGAATATAATCATCTGATAGCCCATGCCCTGCCACGAGCTCATGATAGCGATTGCCGGCAGCGCCTGATTAGCGCCGTGGATAAACGGCTGCGGCGCGATTCCCACTTTGCCGAGCAGCGTGTTTAAAATACCCTCGGGGCTGTAAATCTGCATCCATAATGTCGATACAACAGCGAGCGACATTACGACCGGCACGAAAAACGCGACCTTGAAATATTTTTTGCAGTATGTAACCCTGTTGATAAGAAGCGCCAGGGCCAGCGCGCCGCCACCCTGAAGCGGCACTATTATAATAACGAATTTAACCGTGTTTATAAACGCCTTCAAAAACATTTCGTCCTTGAATATCGATATGTAGTTGCCCAGTCCCGTAAAATGCGTAAGGTCGGGGTTTAAGGCAAAGTAATCGGTAAAGCTGAATATCAGCGTCAATATCATGGGAAGGAACAAAAATATCGTAAGCAGCACGAGCGCCGGTCCGAAAAATGACATTCCCAAAATTGAACTTGAACGTTTTTTACTCATTGTTCCTGTTGTAACGCGAGAGCTTCGCGTTTATCCTTTCTACAGATTTATCCAGTTCCTCGCGCGCGTCCATTCCGCTCAGCGCCACATCCTCAAGCGTCTGCTGGAACACCGTGCTCACCTGCGGATAAACAGGCGTTTTCGGTCTGGGATGACCGTAATCTCTTAATTGCACATACAGCGCCCTGTAATTTTCGTCCTCTGAAAATTCTTTTATTCTTTCGTATGCCTCATACGTTGACGGCAGGCTCTTGTATTTCTCAAACAGCAGCATACTGCTGTCCGTGCCGCTTATCCACTTTACAAGCTCCGTTGACGCTTCGAGGTGCTTCGTGTTCGTTGTCGCGGCGTACGCCCATGAACCCGAAGGGGCGTATTTTTCGCCGTTCCAGTTATCGCCGACAACATACGGCGCGACGCCGAGATGTATATCGGGATAGCTCTCGTAGATAGTGTTTACCTCCCACGCTCCGTCTATCTTGAACGCCGCTCTGCCGCTTTCAAAAAGCTGCTCGATCGGCGTACGCGACATATATCCCTTGTCCGCGAGCATCTTGAAATATTCCATAGTTTTTACGTTTTGCTCGGAATTGAAATATCCGTCAGCCGTCAGTCCGTCCGGACTTACCAAATCTCCGCCGTTTGCCCATATAAACGGCGCATACAGATAAATGCTCGTCTCGCCTACAGGGAACGTCATATCAATAGGATAGCCGTTTTTCGCTTCCATAACAGGCTTGAGCTTTTCGAGGATTTGTGTAAACTCCGTCCATGTCCACGGATGATCTGCGTCCGGAACCTCTATTCCCGCCTCCGCTAAAATATCCTTGTTGTAGTACAGGCCCACGCTCGATTCCATGGCTCCGAGCGCGTAGAGCTTTCCGTCAATCGTTCCCTGGTCTATGATAGACTCGAGATAAGCGCCCTTTTCCTCGTCCGTAAGCTCCGCGAGCGGCTGAATAATTCCGTTCGCCGCGTACGCGGAAATGTTCGGACCGTCCACTGTGATTACGTCCGGCAAATCTCCCGACATGACAGACGCGTTGATTTTGTCCGAATACCCGCCGCCGTTGTCGTTTCTCGGTATAAATTCAACGTTGGCAAAGTATTTTCCGTTAAACGCCTCGTTGAATTTTTCAACCGACTCCTTGCAGGCTTCGCCCTCGGGGGTATCCTCGATTGTGTAGACCCACATTTCGATATACGTTTCTCCCTCATCAAAGCCCGCTATGCTTCCCGGCTCGACCTCCTTTTCCGAGCAGCCGCCGACCAGTGCCGCGGCAGAGAGCGCCGCCGCTAATAAAACCGACTTTTTCATAACTCCTCCTTCTCCTTAAACACCCGATCACATTTGCAACCGGTAAAGTAACCGGTTACTTTATGGTTTTATTATATGCCCGTCATATACGTTTGTCAACCCCTGATTTCATTTTCGTAACAAGTGTATAAAAATCGAAAACGCGTTTTATACACATTCCACAAAACCGGTTACAAAACCGGTTATTCTATTGATTTTTTGACAAAAATATGTTAATCTATAATATAAGGATGGATATGAAAGGACTAAATATTATGAAAAAAAAGAACGTCACATTCAAGGATATAGCCGAATACACGGGCTTTTCAAAGACGACAATATCGCGCTATTTCAACAACCCCGACTCGATCACTCTCGAGAACCAGGAAAAAATCGCCGACGCTCTCGAGGCGCTCGATTACAAAGAAAACAAGGTTGCGCGCATTCTTGCGAACGGGCAGACGGAGTATGTCGGGGTTATTATTCCGAATTTATATTTCCATTATCACGCCGCGATGCTCAACTGCATTTTGTCCACCTATGAGCAGTACGGCTATAAATTCCTCGTGTTTGTCGGAAACGAGCATAAGGAAACGGAAAGGAAATACATTTCGGAGCTTTTGGCGTATAAAATCGAGGGCATGATAATTTTAAGCTATACTATTCCCTCGGAGGAGCTCGCGTCATACAACGTGCCTATCGTGACGATCGAGCGCGAGGATAAATATGTGTGCAGCGTAAACACCGACAACTACGCCGGCGCGAAGCAGGCGACCGAGCTTTTGATTGACAACGGCTGCGACGTTTTAATTCATCTGAATTCCGATATGACCGATGAAATTCCCGCGTACGGCAGAGTTAAAGCGTTTAAGGATATATGCGCCGAAAAAGGCATTAAAAACGAGCTTATCATAGTCGATCTCGGCGCGGAGCATAACACGGCGAAGGAGAAAATCACGCGCATTATAGACGAGCTTGACGCGAAATATCCCAATCAAAAAAAAGGGATTTTCATGCCGAACGACACATACGCGAATATTATGCTGAACGTTTTAATACGAAAGCACGGTACTCTCCCCGACGATTACAGAATTGTCGGCTTCGATAATTCCCCGATTTCCGCCGAGGCGATAATCCCCATAAGCACGGTTGACCAGCAGATTGACACAATGGCGCACGAGGTTATGGAGCTTCTTGTAATGCAAATGAACGAGCGCAAAAAGCGCCGTCCCGAGCCGCTAACGGCGCCGGTGCATAAAATCGTGACGCCGGTACTTGTAAAGCGCGAGACGACGGATTGAGATAATAAACGGATAATTGTTTTTGGCTTTTATTTAAGCGCCGTCCATTTGTGGGATTGTTTGTTTTAATATCGCGGATTTCGTATTAGATACCGTTCTCATCAAGCCACACCTACGCCTTCTTGCAGGTCGAGCATTTCGGATAGCATATAAATTTTATCATAATCGTTCCTCCTATTTGTTTGCACTTTCTGTTTCCTGAAATTCAAATCTGTATTTCTACTCATTTCGCCCTATCGCCTCAATAAAATCGTATCCCGCCATCCGATTCGCACACTGTTCCCTGAGCATTGTCAATACCGTTTCCTTTTATATATGAATTACCTATAATCTTTAACCGCCACAACGGTAAACTCACCCGGTAAATTGTCATTCGTCCATGCGGGGTGTTCGTCAAATTTTTTCAAAACAAACCCGTTGGCTATGACCGCATTGATTATCTCGCTGACAGTATATTTTCTATAGCTGCATTTAGGCATTTTACTGCGGACCCTATCATCAAAGAACCGCGCGTGCGCCATTTCTCCCTCGAAGATGTCTGTTGAAAAATAGCCCATAGCAGGCTGCTCCAAATTTAATATATCTGATATTTTTGTAAACGGGTGAAAATCACTGCATATCATTTTCCCGCCGTCTTTAAGTAAGCAATACATGATACGCATAAACTCGTCAATGTCGTGGAAATAGTGCAATACTCCGCCCTCCATAAAGACAACGTCAAAACGGTTGTAGTATTTTTCGGCGTTAATTTCCAGAACGTCGCATACCTCATAATTTATACGCACTCCCGCAGCCTCAGCCAGCTCTGACGCATACCTTTTGTTATCCTCCGAAATATCAAAAACCGTTACGTCTGCGCCAAGCAGCGCGAGCGGCACCGCTTTCTTTCCGCACGAGCCGCATATGTTCGCGATTTTCACGCCCTTGTATGTATCAAAATACGCCGAATACCGCTTTAGCTGTTTGATTGGATTTTCCTTGATTTCCTTTGCCCGCTCCGAGGGTGCGCCCATCTG
>CANRAG010000156.1 GCA_947628515.1 uncultured Clostridia bacterium
GGCTTCTCAGTTGGCTTTACGGTCGGCTTCTCCGTGGGCTTTACGGTCGGTTTTTCCGTCGGCTTTTCGCTTAGCTTATACAAAACCAAATCCGCGATATACCAGTAGCCCGACGCGTTGCTCACGCAAAAATACACCTTACCGTTTTCGGATTTGACCTGCGCGGCGGAGGTCGCGTAATTAATCCATTCCCCCGTCGGCAAGCCGCCGCTTCCACGGTACGCCATATCGGATACGCTGCTGTTATCCGTCATAAACGCCCGTATCGTGTCCGGAGCGGCAGTAACCTGTATTTTAAACTCGCCCCTTGCCCAATCCCCGTCGGAGAACAAATCGGACACGTCGATTTTTATTCCGGACGGACTTTGACTTCCGCCGCCGGTAATCTGAATACAGGGAGTGGAGGACGGGCCGTATTTGTTATAGGAAATATTGGAATTTGCGGTATACTTACCGTACTTTCCCTGCACGCTTTCGGGCGTTCCGGTATGATTTAGCACCTTCGTCCACTCGCCGTCGGGCGCGCCGTAATTTCCGGAATAATCAGTGCCGGGCGTCTTTGTCGGCCCGTCCGGCGCGGGAGTGGAATTGTCCAAAGACGCGTTTTCGGACAGATACGCTTTGTAATTGCCCGACACGTTCAAAAGCGCCAGCATGTGCAGAAGTCCGTTATAGTATCTCCATTTGCCCGCGGGCACGGAGGACTCCCACAGCTCCTTGACAAATTCCCATGCTGCGGACGTGTCGGCAGCGAGCGACGCGACGGCGTTGCAGCTCGCGGCGCCTACGGAATGGTCGGCGTTCGGCTTCGGAGTGCCGTCGATTGTGTAGTTGTCCAGATATACGCCCATTCCCTCCCGGTGGAAAAAGCTCTGTATGCGGTTTGCGTATACGGTCTGCCATTCGTCCTTATGCCACCACGCATAGTCCATTCCGATATTCATCGGAACGCGCCACGCGTCGAAGGAATAGAAATCATGATTGCCTCCCGTCGGCTCGCCCTCAAATGTCGCGTAGTCCGGCGCGAGACCGGTGACGGCGTGCGTGCATTTTTTAAAGAACTCCCGACTTGTTTGCGCAACCTCGCTCCACAGCCTTTTGTCGGCGGCGTTATCGGACTCGCGCGCGAACACCTCATAGAACGCCGGAACGTGGTAGGACGGATCGGTAAACGACGCGGCGCTTCCGTACGGACAGAACACAACCATTTTCCGTTCCGTGTCTATTGCCGTTTTCAGCTCATACCCCGGTCTGTCGTTGGTGTGCAGCATATAGCTCAGCAGGTTAAGCGCCTCCTTGCGGTAATTATATATCCCCGCTCCGTCTCCCCACCTCGCGGACGCGAAAAGCAGAGCCGCGGCGATATATTCCTCGCCGTCGGGCGCGCTGTTTGCGTCCGTCTTTTCGCCGGATGTGGAGCACTGCCACGCAATCATACCCTTCCTTTCGCCGTCTGCGTGGTACATATAGGTTTTAACCCATTTCCACAGCCGGTTAAATTCCGTTTGTCTGTCCATCTGTACGGCAATCATCATTCCGTATGACATACCTTCCGAGCGCACATCGTTATTGCCGGTATCGAGTATATACGCCATGTCGTTTGCGACGGGGTAATATACCCTCTCCCCGTCATTTGCCGCGTCCGCGCCATCCGCGCCGTAAAATAGCCGGTTGAAGGTGTCGTCAAGCTTTTGCTGCACCTGCTGTTTGGAAATGCCCATTTCCGCAAACAAATTCCGGTAATCACCCGTATACGCCGCGCCCTCCTTCGGGAGAACGGGCGGAGCGGGTATATCTCCGACGTGCTCGATTTGTATATAATCCACAAACGTATCGTTACTGCCGTTATCCGTTTCGAGCATCAGCTTGACCGAGCTGCCCGACGGAGCCTCGTATACCGTAAATTCGAAGGACTGCAATGTAGGCGACTGCCCCGTAAACCTCAGCGCCGCTTTCTTCTCACCGTCAATATAGACGGAAATCCCCGCGGCAGTGCCGTTATTTGACGCGCCCCTTACGCTTATTCTGTAATACGCATTCGAATACGGGAACAGCTTTTCGCCGGAGGTATATACTGCCGAGTCGCCGTTTGCGTAAAACGCCGCGCCGGAAAACGGGCTTGTTATCCTGCCCGCGTATGTGCCGGAAAGCGTCATGTTTTCGCACTCCACCCGCTTTAACGCGGTATCGGCACGAGTCGCGGCGGGACAGAAGGAAACAAGCGATAACGAAATCACGAATGAAATTATTCTTTTTAGCTTTAACATATATTGCTCCTATTCTTAATAAAGTATGTCATAATGCAAACGGTAATAACAAGGCGGTCGGACGCTGCGCGTTCGGCCGCCTTGTTCCGAATTCGTAGTACGAAAATCAGAATGTTATTATAGCCAAAGCCTCATTGGTGCGATCTTGGATTTTCAGCTGCGGGTTAGGATAGCTAAGAGACTTCTCAACCGTGCTCGTAAAATCCGTCGTAGACGTTGAGTCCGTCAGGATGTTTTCAACGTTAAACCGCGCTATTGCAATAGCCGGAACATTATATTTCTTTTTCATAGTAGCCTCCCTTTCCTATCATTCCACATGCACTTTAGCATCAAACTTTATATCATTGGCGGCGCTGTTAACAAGCACATAGAAGGTAACGGCTCCGCTCTTGATTGCCGTATTCGTTCCTCCGACATTAACGGTTGTGTGGCCCGTTTTATTGGCCGATTCGGATGTTGCGGTAACATAAAGACCGTCCGGCGCATCTCCGGTAAATAAGCATTTCCATACCGATACAACCGATGTTTCGTCCGCGCTTTTAATAACGTGTCCGCCCTCACTCAGCGTTGCGCCCGCAATAACGTCGCCAAGCGAGCCGTCAACGCTAAATTTAGCCTTGTAATACGTAAAGGTCGGTTCATCCGTGGGTTTCTCTGTAGGCACTTCCGTAGGCTTTTCTGTGGGCTTCTCTGTCGGCGTAGGCGTGTCTGTCGGTGCCGGTGTGTCTGTCGGCTTATCCGGCTCTGTTTCTCCGGATTTTTTATACAGAACTAAATCCATGATATACCAATAGCCCGACTCGTTTGTCACACAAAAATACACGTTGCCATTTTCGGATTTGACCTCAGTGGGTGATGTTTTATAATCAATCCACGTATTCTCTGAAAGACTGCCGTCTCCGGAGTATGCCATCTCCGATGTATTGGTACCATCTGTAACAAATGCTTTGATTGTGTTAGGCACACCGGTAACTTTTATTTTAAATTCAGCTCTAATGCTGTCGCCGGCACGGAATAACTTAGAAACGTCGATTTTTATTCCGGACGGGTTTTGATAGCTGCCGCCGGTAATATGAATACAAGGAGTTTGGGACGGGCCGCCCCATTGGTCATTGATAATCTGGGAGTTGCTGCTATATTGACCGTACATTTCCAGCTTGTCACTAAGTCCTTCCTTATGATTTAACACTTCCTGCCAATCTCCTTCCGCGGGAGTGGCTGTGGGCGCATTGGTAGGCTCTGCCGAAGCCTGTTCCGAAGGTTGCTCTGTAGAAACCCCTCCGGATGTCTTGTAGACCTTAATATCCGCAACATAAAACAGTCCGCTTTCTTGTACTATACAAAGATAAACAGCCTCACTGCCATTTACTGTAGCAGTGTTTGTAGTTTTATATTCAGTCCAATTGGTATCGGCACTTTGTTCCAACATAACAGTTTCGGTCGCTCCTTGCTTGAGATAAACCTTTACATCTCCTGTTCCGGTTGCTCTTAACTGAAACGCTGCCGAAAGAACATACCCGGCCTCCACACCATCTAATTTTATCTGTATTCCTCCAAAATCATTATAATCGCCATATGCAGATATGCAAGGACCATTATTATATTCATTGGAATTATACGAAGGGGCGCCATGGGCACTAACCGGTTGTGTTATTTTACCCTCTTCTATAAGCGATTTATAATTATCACTTGTCACGCTGAATATCTCCTCATTCTCTTCATCGGCCTGTGATGAAACCAACGGGGCGGTAATAACGGTACCCGCAACGGCCACGGCGGATAATATTGCTAAAAATTGTTTTTTCACTGTATGACCTCCTTTGATTAATGATTGTCTGCCGAACCGACGTCCGGCATTTTCAAGCTAAGCCTGTTATCCGGCTGCATTGAACCCATCCGACTAAGTTAAGGAATACTGCGCGTCCACTTTTTACAATTCCGCAGCCAAATGGCACAATAACGCGCAGTAATCGCTTCATAGCCGAACAGTAACGTTGTCCGAAGATGAACAGGCTTAGATGAATTACTGTAATACTGTTTTGTTAATAAGCGGCGTCATTTTATCCGTCCATACGAATACGGCGCTGCCTGCCGACGCGGGGATTTTAACGCTTTGGTTTTCGGTTCCCGCCTCAACCGTGATTGAATTTAACGTAAAGCTTCCGCCCGACGTGTATATATCTATATCAGCCGCCGACGCGGTTGTGTTGGATATCTTCACGTAGTACGCGCCGTCGGAACCGAGCGCGGGAGCCTCCACGGATACGCTACCAACCGGCGGTTTAACGCTGCCGCCGCTTACGGATAAGCTTATCTCCTTGTATTGCTGTATGCCCGCGCCGTGAACGAAGCACAGATATACGGTGTCGGTGCTGTTAAACGTCAGCGCCGCGCTGCCGTTTACCGTGACAATGCCCTCCTCGTCAATAGCGTCCTCCGAATCCGGGCCGTTATATATTTCGACCTCGTTTTCGCTGCCGCTCTGCGACACAACCTTAAAGAACGCCCTGACCTTGTTAACGCCGCTATCACCGTTCCACGCCCAGTTCTGTGCCTGTACCGACAGGGTGAACGTCTTGCCGGAGTTGCCCGCCACGTATTTGGTAATATCGGTTTTAACTCCGTTATTATCGTTCCAGTCGTTGTTCATTGTGGCTTCGATACCGAAGTTATCCCATACCTGGGTAATAGTTCCGGGCGCCTCGGCCTCGTCGTAGATTGTGAAATTGCCCGCGGCAAATATCTCGTTGCCGAAAAGCACTGTTCCGTCGCCCGACGGCGGGTTGGTCTCAACCGGCGGTTTAACGCTGCCGCCGCTTACGGATAAGCTTATCTCCTTGTACTGCTGTATGCCCGCGCCGTGAACGAAGCACAGATATACGGTGTCGGTGCTGTTAAACGTCAGCGCCGCGCTGCCGTTTA
>CANRAG010000157.1 GCA_947628515.1 uncultured Clostridia bacterium
AAGCGGACAATTTCGGAGGAGCTTGACGGCGCGCAGCTCGGCGTATACCTATACGACGCGGTATGCGGTGTTGACTTGCTTTTAGACGATGAAATGATTTACACGAGCTTTGAGGGCGCGCCACGCGACGCGTCGGGCTTTGCCGTTACCGACGGAATTAAGCCCGCGCCGCAGGGAACGGTGCAGATTTATCTGCCCGAAGACTATATTGGGCGCAAGCTTTCGGTCGTGTCCTATTTCGCATCTGAAACATCCGAAATAGTTCCGGTTTTCCCGTTCCTGTGTAGCAGCGACACATTGTTTGCCGTTACCTCCGTGGAGAACGTCCCGCCGATTTTCCGCACTGCAATATGCGCAATTCTCGCGTTTTTGACAGCGCTGGTGTATGTTCTGGACATATCCAACGGAAAGGCGGATCGGAGGATATTACTGCTTACTCTGTTTTATGCAATGCTGACAATACAACAGGCGTTCACGTCGCTCGCGGGCACGTACAGCCTGCTGGCGGAAAAGATGAATATGCTCGATTTTGTGGGCGAGCTGTATATAGCGCCGCTCCTTCTGTTTTCGGCCTTCCGCCTCACCTCATGGCGGAAATGGATACCCGCCGCCGCAACAGGGCTGTGGTTCGTATATGATTGCGTAAAACTGATACGGTCGAGGATGATATACGGACCGTTTTACGGTAAGGCGTCCGCACCCGTTATCCTTATTTTGTATCTGCTGACCCTGGGCATGATAATAGCGGAGCGAAAGCGGAACAACAGCCTGCGCCCCGTAAAATCCGATTATATATGTCTCGCAATTGCCGCCTTAGCCGCCGTAGGCCGCATATTTACGGCGAGCGCGGAATGGGGCGGGAACATAGGCATGTATTTACTGCAAATTGCGGTTATGCCGTTTGAGGGATATTTCTATCCGCTTGTGATATTTATATCCTATGTCTGCGCCGCTGCAGTAACGCTGACGGTGATTATAGAATTTGTAAAAAGGACGCTCCGCACAAGGGAGCTTATAAACGTTCTTGAGGAACAGAACAACCGCGTCATGGAAAGCTATAACAGAATGGCGGAGTCTGAAAAGACTACCTATTCAATAAGGCATGAAATGCGGCATCATATGCTTGCGCTGTCGGGAATGTTAAACGACGGCGAGACGGACAGAGCGCGCGAATACGCCGCGGCGCTTACGGAGGAATATGACGGTATGCCGGATGTGCAATACAGCAAAAACGCGATGGTAAACATCATAGCCGGAGCATACCTCGGCCGCGCAAGGCGGCAGGGCACGGACGTGAAATACAGCTTTAACGTCCCCGAAGTCCTTCCCGTATCGGACACGGATTTATGCGTATTCCTCACAAATATGTTTGAGAACGCCGCCCGCGCCTGCGAGAAAATAGACGAGGCACAGACGGCGTATATCCGAACTAAAATGTATATAAACGGTAATTATCTGTTTATCGGCTGCACAAACAGTGCGCCGAAACCCGAAACGGAAATCAGACGAAGCCGCGTTCACGGCTACGGACTCGAAAACATGAAACGTATTGCCGCAAAGTACGGCGGCACCTTAAAAATTGACCGAGACGACTCATCGTTTTCCGTAAAAAGCGCGTTCTTTTTAACGAACGAAATCCCCTGCCAATAAAGACGGGGGATTTTTTATATGAAAAGTTCCTTTTTCGCGAGATAATCCACAAACTCCAATTGGATTTTATTATATAATGACCTGCTCACGGGGATTAATTCGCCGTTTGAAATTTTAACGTTATAATGCGCTATCTCGTTTATGAACGCGGTATTGACAAGATAGCTCCTGTGCGGACGTATAAACATCGCGGGCGGCAGTTGTGTCTCTATATCCTTTAGCGTTCCGCGTATATCCGACTGCGTTCCGTCAATTTTATGAATTACAACGCGGTGCCCGTATATTTCAAAATAAAGTATATCCGAAAGCTTTATTTTTATCGTTCCGCCGAGTGAGTTGAAGCATATGTAGCTCGGCTTGTTCTTTTCAAGAAAGCGTTCGAGCGCGACGGACAATTTCTCCTGTTTGACGGGCTTTACAATATAGTAAAGCGGGCTTGCGTCAAAGCTTTCAACGGCGTATTCCTTACAGGTGGTTATGAAAATAATATCAAATTTATAATTGCGCGAGCGCAGCTGCTTCGCGTAATCTATTCCGTTTTCATCTTTAAACATAATATCGAGAAAAACCAAATCGTATGGCGCTCCCTTTTTCAATGCCGCGTCAAGTTCAATTATATTATCAAAAGATGTGATCGAATATTCCAAAGTCCTATTTGAAAAAAAGTCCTTTAATAGTTCTTCCAGCGATATGCGAAAATCTGTATCGTCATCGCATACTGCAAAATTATACATAGCTATTCCTCCAAACCGTCAACTATACTGACAGTTTAACACAAAATGATGAAAAATGCAATAGTTTTATCTTCTCTCCCCTTCTATGCCGGCGGCAATTTACTAAAATTATTTAATGCCGCGCGGCAATTTACAGGCATAATTCCACTCTTGTCCACGTATTATAGAATACACGCACAGAAAAGAAGGGAGTTGCCATGAAACGGTTCAGAACATTTATAATAACCAGACGGAAAATCAACAGAGCGGCGGCAGCGCTTCTTGGCGCGGCGGCGGCTGCGGGAATATGCCTCGGCATAAAGCACAGTACGCCCGACTCCGTACCCGCGTTTGCCGACGCGGAACAAATACTGCGCGACGGGACGCCGCACGAGGACGAGCCGTTTGATATAAAGGGGTTTATAGCGAGTATTTTGGGCTTTGACACAGACAAGCCCGAAACGATAATAGAAAGCTCCTCGGAGCTGTTTTCCGCATCCGCAAAGGCCACACACGCCCCCGCCACAGCCGAGCCGAAGCCGGAAGAAACACCCGCGCCGGAGCAGCCCACGCAAAATCCCGATCCGTTTCCGGCGCATGAGGACATAATAAACCCGCCGGGGCTTGAAATCAATAACGCCACAAACTATAATGTGGATTTATGCGAGCTTGCCAAACGACCGCTCGCGGTGTCGGTTACAAAATCAGACGAGCCGGAGGTACTCATAATGCATACGCATACGACGGAATGTTATACAGGCGACGAGATGAGCGGCGAATCGGAGCGAACAACAAACGAGGCGTATAATATGTGCGCCGTAGGCGATATTGTGGCGCAGACTCTTGAAGAATACGGAATAAAATCGGTTCATGACAAGACCATACACGACTACCCATCGTATCAGGGCGCGTACACGCGGGCAATGAACACCATTACAAATAATCTCGCCGCGTACCCGTCGGTAAAGGTGGTGCTCGATATACACCGTGACGCGTTCGTATACCCCGACGGCAGGAAGCTGAGCGTGACGGCGGATATAAACGGCGAGAGCGCCGCGCAGGTAATGCTTGTTCTGGGCACGGACAGCATGGGGCTGTATCACCCGTACTGGCAGGATAACCTGTCGCTTGCGGCAAAAATTCAGAGCGCGGCGCAGATAATGTATCCGGGGCTTATGCGCCCCGTTAACCTGCGCCGCGAGCGGTTTAATATGCACGCCTCGCGCGGCTCGCTGCTGATAGAAATAGGCAGCAACGGCAACTCGCTTACCGAGGCGAAGCGCTCCGCCAAATACATTGCGGACGCGCTTGCGGCCGCGCTTATCAATGGGTAGCCGGCTGCGCCTTCTTTTGCGCGAGCAGAACGCCCAGAAGTATCATAGCTCCGCCCATTAACTGACCGGGGCCTATGAACTCGCCGAGCACGAGCGAGCCTAAAACCACGGTCGTGACAGGCTCCACGGTGGATAATATCCCCGCTTCCTCCGCGCCCTCGTATCTCACGCCGAGCTGGAACAGCGGCATTGCGCCCAGCGTTACGACAAGCGAAATAACTGCCGAAAAACTCCATGACAGCGGAGATATATCAAAGGACAATCCGTTCATGGCAAGACCGAAAATAAGCATGGAAATACTCGTGATGAGCATTGTATAGAATGTCAGCACCACATAGTCCATACCATCAAGCCCCGACCGCTCGATGTAAATCACATAGAAGCTGTAAAATATCCCCGAAAGTATAGCGAGAGCTATGCCTATTCTGCTCGATGTTCCGGTAATATCGGTAAACATGAATATGCCCACGGTGACAAACATAACCGCGCTCAACGTAATACGCGACAGCTTTTCGTGGTATATTACCGCCGAGGACAGCACCACGATTAGCGGGTATATAAAATGCAGCGTGGACGCAAGTCCCGTAGCTATATAATAGTATGAAAGATACAGTAAGAGAATGGGAAACGTTCCGCCGAACACGCCGAGGATTATCACCTGCCGCATCTGCGTGCCGGTAAGTCTCAGCCGGCGCTTGTCGGCGCGTATCATTATATAGAGTACCGGCAGCGATATTGCGCTGCGCAAAAACGTAAGCGTCACGCCGTTAACGCCGCCGCGGTATGCCACCCGTGTGAGAACCGGAAGGATACCGTAGAGTATTGCCGAGGCAATAAGACATAATCTGCCCTTTGTCACATAATCAGCTCCTTTGTTTGAGTACCTATCACCTATCCGACAATCTTAAAGGCATAATAACGCGAAGTTATCGGCCTTATAGGTGGATAGTAATCTTTTTGGGTTTATTATGTAATTATTGCCGTAAAATACGGGATGTATACATAAAAAACAGAGCTGCCGACTAAATCGACAGCTCTCAAACAGATATGTAGTTTTATCAGAATAAGCCGAGGCCGCCGTAGCTTACGACGATTGCCGCAAATACGATTGAAACCATTGAAAGCAGCTTGATAAGTATATTAACCGACGGACCTGATGTATCCTTAAACGGATCTCCCACCGTATCGCCGACAACGGCGGCTTTGTGGTTCTCGCTGCCCTTGCCGCCGAAATTACCCGCTTCGATATACTTCTTCGCGTTATCCCACGCGCCGCCCGAGTTCGCCATCATGATAGCGAGAGCGAAACCGCATATGAGCGCGCCCGCGAGCATACCGACAACG
>CANRAG010000158.1 GCA_947628515.1 uncultured Clostridia bacterium
TATGTCCAGTGCCATTACAACCGCGCCCGTTATCGCCAATAAATTAATCATTTGTTGCTGCATTGTGTCTTACCTCCTTAATTATCTCTATTTATTCGTTTTCGTTATTTATTCTCTTATACCCGGTGTTCCACATTGCGAACAAACCGTACATTCCTGCCCTTTTATCGTCCCCCAGCTGTAACGACATCTACTGTTTGGACACATATAATATATATAATTGCATCCGTTTTTGGGCTTTGTTAGTGGTATAGTGGTCGAATGTTTTTCATATAGCCGCCGCGCGTCATAATCGCTCATATGCCCTCCTTTCCGTGCTATAGCACATCGTTTTCTTTTTTTATCATCTCATGAATAATTGTCAATTCTCAATCATTCCTCGTCGGTCTGAACCGTCCGGGCATAAATGTTGTAAAAAATATCCGCTATAATATTCAATGTACCCTGTGAGATTTTCGTCGGATCTATTTGTGCGGCGTTTGAATACTCTTTTATCTGCTTATCTGCCATTGTTATTCCTCTCTTGACCTACCCCTTCCCACATGATATAATATTTGCAGGAAGGGGGCGTTTTTGATGAAAGACTTTTCTGAATTTGCCGGAATACTTATCTCGCATTCCGACCGTTTTCAACGCTATGTGCTTAACCTTGTTGACCGCGCTTCCGAAAACGGCGTTGTTGATGCAAACAAATTGTTAGGCTTACTTCCGTCTTTTAACTTGAAAACTTGTGTTGAAGTTCTTGAATTGTATCATTCATGGATTTCCGGACAAAACCCTTAACGGCTTCCGGAGATGTTCCCAACCGGGATTGTATTCTCCGGTAATTGTACAGTGCGTCGAGCGCGTGATGAATAGCAATATCCTGTACTTCACGCCCCGCGCGCTGTTTCTTTAAAATGGCGTCCAACTGGTTATTAATAACCTCTTCCGCCTTGCTCATCAGTTCTTCCATTCTCTCACCTCGCTTTCTGTTCTTCCCGGCTTATGCCGTTTTCCTTTCCGCTGTAGCAACTTCCTCCGCGCGCTTCAATCCGTCCAATACTCCGGCTATGTAATCGCGTTGCTCCCGCGGCGCTTCTTTTAACTTTTATGCTATTTCTCTTTCAAACAAATACTCATATGAACATTTAAACAGAGTGCATAATTTAGTAATTTCAGTTACATAAAATTTGCCCGATTTCTTTTTGTTTTCATATGATACACGTGACATTCCTATTCTGTCGGCGACTTCTTGATTAGTCATTCCATTTCGTGCTTGTTCGGCTTCTAAATTCCTAAACACTTTACAGCCCTCCTTTCTTTGCGAAATGCAAACTTCAATTATAGTATAATTGCAATTTGCAAATTTGTCAATACTTTTTTTAAAAAAAGTTTGCAAATTGCAAAATTTTTCTTGACAAATTATTTCTTTTTTGCTATACTTTACTTATCAAAATGCAAAGTTTTTATAAAAGAGGTTTTAGTTATGTGTTTTAGTGATAACTTAAAAAAATGTAGAATAGAAAAGGGCTTATCCCAAAAAGAATTGGCCGAAAAGATAGGCGTTGCGCCGTCAACATATTCACTGTATGAACGCGGAGCTCGTGAGCCAGATGTTGCAAAGATAAAAACCATTGCTAAAGTTTTAGGTGTGTCTGGTGATTATTTATTGTTCGGTGAGGATGATCCATTTAACACAGTTGCTTTTGCATTGTACAAACAACTTGACTTCGAAGATAAAGCTGAAATACGCGGAGAAATGAAGCAAATGCTGAAATCTAATAAATATAACAACAAAAAATCCTCTATTTCTAATGAGCTTGTTGAAGAATTTAAACAATATAAAGAAAAAAAGATACCTATAAATTTAAAATAGTATATCATATCCCATTAATCCTATATAGGGTTATATATAAAATAATCATTTATTACACATAAGAAAGGTTGTGCGATTGTGGATCAGATAAGTATTGATGAAGTATATGTCGATGATAATATAGACCATGAGATATATGTAAATGAAAATCAGAAAAATGATATATTCGGTTGTTGTCATCGCTACAGAGAGTGTTCAAACGCTAAGCGATGTTTGGAACCGGATACCATTGATTTCATGAATTGTGAATACAAGAAAAATTTAGATAATGGAAATATCTTTTACGGGAAGAATGCAAATGATTTTAATATGAATATATATAAATCTTTGCTTTATAAATACCATAGCCTTGATGATAGCGTGCGCTATGAATTAAATTGTATTATTATCTATTATCAAAAATTTCATCCATCTTTTCTATGGTATAATTCGGACGCTATACAGATATTGCAGGAGCAAGGTTTTATTTCTGCTTATACGCCTAAAAGAATGATTTTAGCAGAATATGCAAAGCTTAATTATATAAAGAGCCTTTTAGATGTTGAAACAAAAAATAATCTAAACAAAATAGTCAAGCAATGCAGAGGAAACCGCGCTCGAATAAACAAGGATGATATTGTTGATTATTATATTAAAAATGGCATAATTGAACTTGATGAATATGTAAATCGTTTTGTTAGTTTATCTGTACCTAACGAATTGTGCCAATACATATATGAATTATATTACGATTTCGTTCAAGGGCATGATAGTGAATATATATTTAAAGCTCCAAGAGAGAAAGATAATGAGCCAACTTTTGTAAATGCGGTACTGTTATAGGGTTTATAATGTGAGATTTGATATTTGAGCCAAAGTATACTACGCATGAGAAAGGAAGGTGGACTATGGGATTTGAAGTCTGGAATGATAATGTACATAAGGAACCGTCACAATGTAAGAGTTTGGAAAAGGCGGCTAAAATGGATAGTGAAAATATCCTTATATTTGACGCGGACAATGTAACAGCGGTATTTTGCGGCAGCAAGGACTATGACGAGGAGTATAATGTAACCCTATCACATTGCGAATGTCAAGATTTTATGTACAATAAAAAAGGTCAAGCGCCTTGTAAGCATATATACCGCCTCGCCATGGAATGTGGATTGATTGATACGGCAGTAGAACCGTGGTCTACATATATAAGCTACTCCAAAGCGTATGACGGCATAATCCGCAAAATCAAGAAAATAGACATGTACCGTTTGTTGGAGCTTAAAAATTACATAGACGAAAATTATTAAAAACCCCTCCGGTGTTGGCGCACCAGAAGGGTTTCACAGAAGTGCTGTGATAAAATATAACACCATGTATATTATACCATAGCACTCTGAAAAAATCAAGTAAAAGGAGTGTTTTTTGTATGCCAAAAAAAGAAAAATATGACGGTAAACGCTGCGTAATTTATGCACGTTACAGTTGTCATAACCAAACGGAGCAATCAATTGAAGGACAGCTTTTCGATTGCGAAAAATTCGCTGAACATAACGGATTTAATATTGTCAACCGATATATTGACCGAGCGCTTACCGCTACGACTGACCGCCGCCCTCAGTTTCAAAAAATGATTGACGACAGCAACAAAGATTTGTTTGATGCGGTTCTCGTGTGGAAGCTTGACCGTTTTGCGCGTAACCGATACGACAGCGCAATGTATAAACACAAATTGAAAAATAACGGCGTTCGCGTCATATCCGTAATGGAAAACATAACCGACACCCCCGAAGGAGTATTAATGGAAAGTATTTTAGAGGGCTTCGCGGAATATTTCTCGCGTGATCTCGCGCAAAAGGTAATACGGGGTATGCGTGAAACGGCAAAAAAGCATAAAATAACAAGCTGTCTGCCCTTCGGTTATACGCGTTCACCCGAAAACACATACATGCCCGATCCCGTCACAGCGCCGGCAGTCCGTAAGATATTTGAAATGTATTTAGCTGGGGAAAGTAAAACCGATATTGCTGACTATCTGAATAAACATGGATATAAAACCGCATATGGCAATCCGTTTACAAAGAACTGCATAACTCCGCTGGTACGCAATACCCGCTATGTAGGAAGATATAAATACGCTGATTTAGAAATATATGATGAAAACCAAAGAATTGTTTCCGATGATATATTTGACCTGGCGCAGGTAAAAGTCCGAGCCAACCAACGTACCGGGGCAATGCGCCGTGCAAAGGAACGATATTTATTGACAGGGAAAATTTATTGTGGATATTGCAAATGCCATATGCATGGTGAAAGTGGGCGGAGCGCAAGCGGAAAACTTCACCTTTACTATATGTGTACCGGTCATAAAAAGCGGCATATATGTAATCATAAGAATGTGAAAAAGGATTTTATTGAAACTTTTATCCTTAATTCACTTTCTCAAATCTTCGGCAATGATAAGCTTATCGACATCATATCGGACACAATCATTTCACGGCAGAACGCTTTAAATATCAATGCGGATATAATAGCAGCATTAGAACAGCAGTTAACGGAAACTGACAAGAAAATATCCAATCTACTGTCGGCGATTGAAGCGGGTATAATAACGCCGACAACACAAGGACGCTTAAAAGAGTTGGAGGAAATAAAGGCCCGACTAAAATATGATTTGGATATAAAACGTTCTGAACGTGCACCATTTACAAAGCAACAGCTTTACAGCTTTTTTAAATCGCTTGATTTAAAGGCCACTGCCACATGGGAAGAGCAGCAGACATTAATTGAACATTTCATAAATCGTATCTATATATGGGAAAACAAAGTTGTTATAGTATTTAATTTCACTCCGACGCGCAAAATCACTGATGATACCGATGAAATCGACATAGATGCCATAATAAAAGCGATAACCGAGAATTGTTCGGTTATCGCAGTGATTGTGTTTAGTGGTACTTTTTAATACAATTTACCGAATTATTTTCGGTGGGGTACTTTTGACCGAAATTGTTTTTCGGTGGGGTACTGTTTATCGAAATTCAATTATGGCTTAATTATGCGCTATTTCTCACAATTTCCGCAATCACCGCAGCCGTTGCAGTGGAATGGTATAATTTAAATAGAGTCGACAAACACCCAAAATTCTGATATAATACGATACAGAAAGAAAGGTGTATG
>CANRAG010000159.1 GCA_947628515.1 uncultured Clostridia bacterium
TGATTGAAAACATCTTATGCCGCCATTCTCCGTGCTCGCTAAACCAGCTGCTTACATGTGTCCAGAGCGGATTATAGCGCGGGTTTATGAGCAGCTTGTGCAGCGTTGCTTCGGGCGAGGAGACATATAGCCGCTGCTGCTCCTGCGGAGTGAGGATTATGTCGTTGTACCGTTTGATTTTCGGCAGCTTGGCGCATATGTCTATAACGGTCTGCGACGGACGGCAGCCCTTTCCGTCCGGAGTCTGCACGGGATAGCTTACGCAAAGCTTATCCGTTACGGCGCTAAGCGTTTTGTACACGTTATTATATTGCTTTTCGGATTTCTTTGCGGTCGTAGGGGCGAGCTGCAAGTCAAGTCCGGCAAGTATTTCGCGGTCCGCGTTTGAAAGGAACCCTTCAGCTGCGGTATCTGACGGGAATGTTCCCGATATTGCGCCTATGGCAAAGATTATCTTTGAATTTTCGGAGCGGTTCTTATCTACGGAGCCGATAAAGACGCGGTCAACTCCTGAAGGTATCGTGCGTATCTGACATTGCGTCATGGCGGCGCGGATGTATTCGCGGAATTCGTCCGCCGTCACCTCATACGCGCCCAGCGCCGTGTTTACCTGGTCAAGGACGTCAAGCACAAGATTCCATATCTGACCGAAGCGCTGCGCGTCCGCTGTGGCGCGGTTCATAGCCATGCCAAGAAGTTCTGCTTTAAGTCCGCGGTAGAGGTTGATATTTTCCAAAAACTCATAGAGCGCGCGGCAGTAGTCGTTTACGGTAACGGACTTTTTTGCCGCTTCGCTGTACGCGTTAACGGGCGCGACTATAAATTCGCGCAGCTTGTCGAGCTCGGCAATATCGTCATACTCTGAAGATTGCGCGTTTGTAACCTCGTCGATGGGGCGTTTAACAGCGTCCGTCCAGCTGCGCCGCCACATACTTCCGCCGCGTATTCCACATTTTAAAACGTAGTTTTCAAGCCTGTCTATATCGTCGGACGGGATACGTCTGTATTTTGCCGCGCCCGAAGCGGGAATACAGGAATAGATAAATCCCGCGCGGAGGTATCCGAATACGGATGAATAGTCCCAGTTGTTTTCGATTATATCAAACAGAGACAGTATCTGCATCGCTATGGGATGCTCCGCTATTGAGAACCGCTCATCCGAATAATACGGTATGCCGTATTCTTCAAATATCGCCTCTATTATATGCGTGTAGCTGTCCTGATTGCCGCATATGACCGCGATATCGCGGAAGCGGTATTTTTCTTCCCGAACGAAATCAAGTATACGGCATGCGGTGTACTCGATTTCCGTATACGCGTCCCGCGCCTCAAACACCTCGGCATTTCTGACTTCGCCCGCATAAGTGGAGCGGTCAAACCATGTGGAAAACAGGCTTTTGAGATCGGGCGCGTTTGAAATATGCTTCATTCCTCCGTCAAGCCGTATTATCCCGGCGGGCGTGAAGCCGGTTATTTTTTTTATAGAGGCTGTTGTTCCGTAATAGGTGTCCTCGTCGTCGGCGCAGGTGTTAAAGGTAACGGTTATATCCGCGCCGCTGGCTATAAGCGATTTAAGAACCTCAAGCTGCTGAGGCAGGAATTCGTCAAATTTATCAATCCATATAGATGTATCATCAGAAAACCGGCTGCCTGCGACTTCGGCGAGGCGTATTAAATCCTCGTCACTGTCTATATAGTCCGCGTCGGCAAGCAGAGCGTCATAGTTGTCGGAAATGAGCGCTGTTATTTCAAGCTTTTGCTTAAGAGCGCCGTTTTCGAGCATATCCGCCTTTTCGTGAAGCTCGCGCCCCGTTATCAGGTATCTGTGCAGCTCGCTTATAAGCGACGCCGCGACGTCGACAAAACCGTTTCTGCCTACAGCCGCAATCAGGCGGCTGTCAAACTCATCCCGTCTATCTTCAAGCTCGTCGAGACTAAGCTGTATAGCGCGGCACATAACCGCCTGCTTTCCGGACGCCGAAAGCTTTTTCTCCGTTTGAGTGAGCAGCTCTCGCGCGAGCTTTTCAAAGGATGTTACCTCGATCCCGTTAAGACCGGTGCCGCCGAAATTGTTTATTATAAGTTTTTCCGTTTCATGCGAATAATGCGAGGGTACGAGCATAATGCATTTTCTCTGCGGATGCATAGCGCGAGTTTTCCGTATCCCGTCTATACAGTATTCGGTTTTACCCGAACCGATGCTTCCGGTCACTATTTTTACCGACATACAAACCACTCCCGAATGATGTAATATAAAAATTATAACAGACATTCGCGCCCGTGTCAATTATCCAAAAAATAAAACGGTAATTTGCGTTGGCAAATCGAACAGAACCAGTAAAAACGGTGTTATAATATAATTGATGTGAGACAAAAAAAGATGAGAATAGTTCCAAAGTGTAATATAATGTTTAGTAGACAAAAAAGAACATATATCAAAGGAACTATTCTCATGACTATTATATCAGATAATGCACGGTTTCGTCAAGGGGTAATTAAATATTCTTTAAAAATGATGCAGCAGAAAACAGATAAGGAACTGTGACAAAACGATTTTGAAAATCAGGTTGTTCACAGTTCCTTTTTTCGCTCAAAAAACGAAATACCTTAATCTTGTCATACTTTTTGCAAACTTGCTATTTGGGTATGAAATTCATACTTTTTGTCGGCCACGCAATAAGACCGTTATTTCGGAGTGTGCTGTATGTTTTTGTATTTTTGTGAAAATGCTCTATTGCGTGACATGGAACAATAGCAAAATTATAGATTCATGCTCATATGTATTTTATTCCGAGGATGCTTTGTCCGTATAATTTCACGTTGCTTTGCCGAGGTGACGTGTGTGTAAATCTGAGTAGTGGTAATGGAGCTATGTCCCAGGATTTTCTGTATATATCGTATATCAACGTCTTCCTCAAGGAGCATAGTAGCCACGGAATGCCGGAACATATGCGGTGTAATATGCAAGTCAGAATTGATCTGGTTTTCCAGGTGCCTGATTACTATTCTTACCGACTGTTCTGAAAAGCGTTGTTTCCGATTATTAAGAAAGAAATATCCGTCCGGCAGAATATATTCGGAAAACAGCGCCTTATAGCGATATAAAATCGCGAGCACGTCATTGTTTTCTATTTGTATAATACGCTCTTTCGAGCCTTTACCAAATATTCTGACCGTTTTGGCTTCAATGTCAATGTCCTTTGCCTTGAGCGAGCAAATTTCGGAAACCCTTGCTCCCGTAGCGAACAGCAGCTCAATAACAGCGGCATTACGTATGGCGGCGGAGCGCTCACATTCAGTCGCGGCAGCTTTAATGTTTTCGTATAACGCAGCAAGAATTTTGCGTATAAGCTGCTCAGGAATAATTCGCGGCAGCAGCAACGGCTCTTTGAAAGATATATCTATTTTGTCAAAAGGATTTTTATCGATGATGTCCTGATAATAAAGATGATGCACAAACGCCTTCAAAGACGCTATTTTGCGTCGAACGGTTTTAGGTTTGAAGGTTTTATGCAGATATTGTATATAGTCAGTCAAGTCCGGCTTTGATATACTCATATTTGATTTGTATGATAAAAATTGTGTCATATCAATGCGATATGCTTTTATCGTATGAGCACTTAGGTTTTTCTGATGTTCGCAGTAGTTAAGGTATGTGCATATTTCTGAATTTAGGTTTATCATTGTTAATGGCTCCTTTTTGTATATTTTTGATATGAGTAGAATTATATAATATGAGAATTAAATTGTCGATATATGTGTATTATATAAGATTATTACAAAATATTGGTAAATGCGTTGACTTTAATGAGATTTAGTGTTATAACACGAGTTTGCCGCTTGACAATCAAAAAAGCCCTCCCTACTATGCCTGAAAATTGCATAATGGTTGGGCTTTTTGGCTTTAATATGCGATTTAACAGATTTGATTTTTATGTACTACTTGTATGTACTAATTTGATATTTTAATATTCGTTTTTATTTGCTTTAACTCCTTCCCATTTGACGTAGTCCCTTTTCTACAATGATATTATCGTCATCAAAAATATCGTCATCAGGCTCATCAATTTCAAAGTAAAAGTTCGTTACATAATAACATATCAAGCTTGATTTACGATTAAACTTATGAACTACAGAAGAATTTATTCTATTAAACAACTGCTTTTTATGATCATAGATGAAATCAAGTGCATCGTATATAATGATGTTCATATGAATCTTTCGTTATCGGTTCGCAGTAGTTATCGCTTTGCCTTACTGTTGGAATTTTAGAGACAGGATTTAATATTCTACCATATATCATAAGACGTATATATCCCAGCAAGACGTATTTAATTTTAGAAAAACATTTATATGAATTAATAACTTTAATAACACCTAATTCTTAAAGAATACGTTCGATCAGTCAATAGGAAAACAGCTTTTATGCATTCAATTGAGCCTTCAGTAAATTGAAAAACATATTTTTCTAACGGCATATCTTTTTTTACATAAGGAAGTAATGGGACGATGGGCTTACCGGTGATAAATGATTTTTTAAGCTTATCAAAGTAGTCGGAAGGACCTTCGGTAAAATGAGAAAGGGGATTGATATTTTTAATAGTTTTTTCTTGTTACTCCGGCACCATCATCTTTTGTAACCCTGACTCTCTCAACGAGACGAATATATTTTTTTCCATTGTTATTTGCTGCCTCAAGAAACATAAGAAAATCTCCTAAATGTACCGTATGCACTAATATATAATTATATCATAAAGGCATAAAAAAACAAGAGCTTTCCTTGCTTTTTATATTAAATTTATGTTACAAAGTGACAAACTCGGGTAGAATTATATAATATGAGAATTGGATTGTCGATATTTGTGTATTTATATAAGATTATTACAAAATCTTGGTACATGTGTTGACTTTAATGAGATTTAGTGTTATAATAAAGCAAAGGTCGGTAATAAAGGATAACTTAGAATTATGAATAAAATGGAGGAAGTTACTTTGGAAAA
>CANRAG010000160.1 GCA_947628515.1 uncultured Clostridia bacterium
GGTGACGCTCTACCACTGAGCCACTCCCGCATACTGTTCGCTGCCCTGCGTTGCCCTGACAACATAAAGATTATAGCACATACCCGTCCCGTTTGTCAAGGCTTTTTTCCAAAAAAATTGAATTTTTGATTTGTTTTTATTGACACGGTCAATATAAAGTAGTATAATATACTCTGTATTTTATTGTAAAAACATATTAAGGAGCTAAAAGAATATGGTATTCTCAAGTCTGACATTTTTATGTGTATTCCTGCCGGCTGTAATTCTTTTGTACAACCTCTCGCGCAGCATTACATACAAGAATGCAGTCCTTACAATTACTTCGCTTGCTTTCTACGCATGGGGCGAACCGTCGTTTATCATTCTTCTGATTGCCGCGTCGCTCATAAACTACTTCCTTGCTATCGGCATAGGCGCAAGCAAAAAAAAGTCCTCCGCAAAGGCGTTTTTGGCAGCGGCGGTCGTCTTTGACATTTTAATGATAGGCGTTTTCAAGTACGCCGCGTTTGTAGTGAACAGCGTAAACGGCGTGCTCGGTCTATCCTTCCCCGTTCCGGAAATAGGTCTTCCGCTCGGCATTTCGTTCTACACATTCCAGATACTGACCTACGTTATCGATGTGTACAAGCGCCAAACGCCGGTGCAGAAATCGTATCTCAAATTCCTCGCGTTCGTTTCAATGTTCCCGCAGCTTATCGCGGGCCCTATTGTGCGCTACAGCGAGGTTGCAAAGAGTTTGGACAAGCGGCACGTGACGCTTGACGCGTTCGCTGACGGCGCATCACAGTTTGTTCTTGGTCTGGGTAAGAAGGTTATGCTCGCAAACTTTGCCGGCGACGCCGTTGACCTGCTGTTTGCCGCATCGACGCATCCGACGGTCGCATCGTCATGGCTCGGAATAATTTTCTATTCGTTCCAGCTCTATTTCGATTTTTCCGGTTACTCGGATATGGCGATAGGCATGGGCAAAATGCTCGGCTTCGCGTTCCCGAAGAACTTCAACTACCCGTATATATCCCGCTCGATAACGGAATTCTGGCGGCGCTGGCATATGACGCTAAGCAGCTTCTTCCGCGACTATATATATATCCCGCTCGGCGGTAACCGCTGCTCAAAATGGCGCTGGCTCCTAAACACCATGATTGTATGGATGCTCACCGGTCTGTGGCACGGCGCGTCGTGGAACTTTGTACTCTGGGGATTGTATTACGGAGTGCTTCTTATTATAGAGAAGCTTCTGTTCAAATGGTGGAGCAAGGTTCCGGTGCTGTCGCATATAACGACAATGTTCTTTGTCGTTATGGGCTGGGGCATTTTCTACTTCACGGACTTCTCACAGCTTCAAACCTTTTTCGGCAGACTGTTCGGAGTCGGCGTAAACGGGCTTTATGACCTTACGACCGTGTCCGCGCTGTACTCCAATCTGTGGCTGCTCTGCGCGTGTGTGCTCGCGTCCACGCCGCTGCCGAATTATATATACAAAAAGCTCATTTCGATTAAGAGCATAGGCTTTATAATAGAGGGCGGAATTATGGCGCTGCTGTTTATCGCGTGCATTGCGACGCTAACGGGCGCGACCTCAAATCCGTTTTTGTATTTCAGATTTTAAGGAGGTATTCGGCATGAGAAAATATTTTATAACATTTCTGTTCCTGGCGCTGCTCGCGGCGTCAACTGTGCTTTTTATGAGGCCTGCCGATACCGAAAGCATACTCGCGGAAAACCGTCAGCCCAAAACGCTGCCGGTGTTCTCGTTAAGCTCGGCGCTCGACGGCAGCTTTGAGTCGGAGTTTGACGAATACGTAAACGACAATATAGGCTGCCGCGGACGGCTTATGGAAATATCGGATAAGATACATTCGTTTTACGGATACATGCCCGAAGGAGTGGGACGCATAATTTCTACCACATCCGACGTCGGAACGGGCGCGGCAAACGACTCGCAGCTTGTCCTCTATGACGACAGCATTATGGAGATGTTTATAAGCCGGCCGCAAACTCAGGCAAAGTACGCGGACACGCTTAACAAGATACGCGACATCGTGCCCGACAATGTAAAAATGTATTCCATGCTCATACCGACACGGCTGGAATTTTGTGATCCCGTCTACGCTCACGCGCAGGACAGCCAGTACAACGCGATAAACTCCGTATATAATTTGCTTAGTCCCGATATAACAACCGTGGACGTGTACAGCAAGCTCCAAAACGCGTCGCAAACAGAGGATTATCTATACTACCTTACCGACCACCATTGGAACGCGGACGGCGCATATTACGGATATGAGGCGTTCTCACTTGCTAAGGGCGCCGCGCCAATGCCGAAATCCAACTACGCGTACAGAGAGAACGGAACCTTCTACGGCTCGCTTTACCAAAAGGCGCGCTCGCAGATAGTCGGAACGCAGCCGCAGGACATATGCTTCTATTACGATACCGCGTCCGGCGGAAACATAAGCATGAAAATGCGCGCGGAGGACGCCGTTACCGAATATGCCGTAGGCTCGCCCATGTTCCATACCGAACACGGCGACTACCTCGTATTCTTCGGCGGCGACAACCCGCTCATGGAGATTACAAACAGCGCCAAACCCGACGGCGACACGCTCCTTATCATAAAGGACTCATACGCAAACGCGCTTATCCCCTGGCTTGTGAACGATTATAAGCAGGTTATAGTAATAGACCCGCGCTCCTTCGGCGGCGATGTGAACGCGGAGATCGAGCGCTACGGCGTTGACGAGATTATGACGGTAAATTACATCTTCACAACTACCTTTGACGATATGTGCGACAGCATACTCGGACTATTCAATAAATAATTGTAAAGACCTCGCGGACGCGCCCGCGAGGTCTTTTTTTAAATCCTTATTCTTCATCGAACAGCGCCCGCGCAAAGTCCCGCGCGTTAAATACCTGCAGGTCGTCAATACCCTCGCCCACACCTATGAACTTAACCGGTATATCCTGCTCCTTCGCGATGGATATTACTATGCCGCCCTTTGCCGTGCCGTCAAGCTTTGTGAGCACAATGCCCGTAATGTCCGACACCTCTGAAAAGAGCTTTGCCTGGCTCACAGCGTTCTGACCGGTGGTTGCGTCGAGCACGAGCAAATTTTCGCGCGAAGCTCCGGGCAGCTCCCTGCCTATCACGCGGCTTATCTTTTCAAGCTCCGCCATCAGATTCTTTTTATTGTGCAGCCGTCCGGCGGTATCGCATATAAGCACATCGCATCCCCTCGCCTTTGCCGCGCTGCACGCGTCAAACACGACCGACGCCGGGTCCGAGCCCTCCTGATGCTTTATTATATCCACTCCCGCGCGTTCCGCCCATATGCCGAGCTGGTCTATCGCGGCGGCTCTGAAGGTATCCGCAGCGGCGAGCAGAACCCTCTTGCCCTGTGACTTATAGTGCATTGCCATCTTGCCTATGCTTGTAGTCTTACCCACGCCGTTTACGCCTATTACAAGTATGACCGACGGCGTTGTTTCAAGCTTCATCTCCGAATCCAGTTCGGTGAGCGCGTCCGAAATCACCGCCTGCAGCTCCGTTTTTACCTCGTTTCCGTCCTGTATATGCTTTTTCTTTACGCGGTCGCGAAGCTCGTCTATAAGCTCCACCGCCGTTTCCATGCCGAGGTCGGCCATTATGAGCGCTTCCTCCAGATTTTCAAACAGCTCCTCGTCCACCTTCACGAACACGCTGAATACATTGTTTACCTGCTGCGAAATGGCGCTGCTCGTCTTTTTCAGTCCCGCCTTAAGTTTTTCAAATAATCCCATATATATTTATACCTCTTCTTTGTTACGGTCCGCCTGTCCGACTAAGTTAAAGTCAGCCCAACAGTAACCTTTTTTAATTTCACTGCCCGCTGCGGGAATAATAACATCCCCCGCCGGCATTAACCGTATTTTGGATATGTAACTATATTATAGCTTATCGGCGGGATTTAGTCAATATCTTTTTGCCAAAACGCATTTGTAAAAAATACAAAACTAAGCCGCCGCAAATACGCGGCGGCTTGGTTCGCATTGTAAAAACGCGGTAATTATTCACATGTGAATGTTAAATCACCTATATTCTGACTGTCAAGCGACTTGATTATTATTCCGACTTCCGCGGAGCCGTCGCCCGAAATTTCAGGCATATTGCTCGCCGCTTTAGTAACATCTTCATCCTTGCCGTTAATCATAAGCGTTATAGTATCAATCGGGCTGCTTATAACCGCCTTATACGGCGTGTAGACAATTGTCTTGCCGTCCACCGTCTCGCTGTATCCCGCGTCCGCAAGCTTGTTTGCCGTCACGGGTTCCGGGGTTGGGGTAACCTCTGCGGGCTTCGTTGTATAAACAACCTTTACAAGACACGCGCTTGTTCCCGACGTGTATATGAGATACTCATGCCCCGCCTCAAGGTCGCATGATATTTCGGTTACAGCCTTTACCGTAGTATCCAGCTTCTTGACCTCTTTGTCAATTGTGTTATCCCATATGCATATTGCTTTGTTTTCATTAATCCCTATATACGCTGTTATTGTTCCGGCAGTCTTTGGCGCCGCGACAATATTTGTATAACCCTCTCTATTGTTAGCGCTTGAAATATCATCAACATGCCTGCTCACCGACCCGTTTCCTCTGAACGGAAGATTTACGGTATATTTCGTCGTATCAAAGTTGCTATCGATATTTGCTGCTGCCTTAACGGTATTTGTCGTATATACAACAATATCGGAATTGTCAATAAGCTTTGTTTGAGCCGCTACTTCGGCGTCCGCCGTAAGCTCATCCGATACATTATATGTATATGTCCTGCTCTCCGTAGGATCCGGTGTTTCCGTGGGCTCCGGTGTTTCCGTGGGAACCGGCGTCTCCGTGGGAACCGGTGTTTCCGTCGGCTCCGGTGTGGTAGTCTCGCCGGC
>CANRAG010000161.1 GCA_947628515.1 uncultured Clostridia bacterium
TTATCATATCACATATGGCGAAATAATGGTATTAAGTTTTGTTAACAATTTGTTTACTCATTCAAAAACCGTGATTTATGCTTAAATGTCAATTGACATATTTGATATTTGAGTATATAATGTATATATATCATCTAAATATAATATATATCACCTAAAATAATAAAGGAAAGATTAATTATGATAAAAAAGCTGTTTGCATTATTATTTACTCTTACTGTATTTTGCAGCATATTACCCGTATCATACGCATCCGGCGCGAATGGCGAAGACGCCGCGTTCGGAGCATATACCGCAAATGACGGACGCGTGCACTCCGGTATGCATAAAATGTTCGAATTGACCGACGCCCAAAGAAACGTCCACTTTATCGATAACAACCTGCATACATACGACGATATGACCGTAAGCGAAGCGTCGGCGGGAAGTGTCACGGATTTCGCAAAGCTGCTTGACACATTCAGAACGGCAACAGAGAGCCTTTGCGACGAAATAGACGTTTCCGAATACCATATTAAGGAATCCGAAATGTATGATGTATATATGATGCTTGTGTATTGCTCGCCCCGCTCATACTATCTGCTTTCCGTATCGGGTTATTTCAGATACGATTGCGAAGTTGATCCCGAGGACGGGGGTGACAATTACGTAAAGACTTTATGTCCGATTTATGAGTTTTTCCGTAACGAAGACTATAATCTGTATAATGACCGTTTTCAGATGGATTACGCTGTGCGGGATAATTTGTTGAAGGAATTGACTGCCGACGAGGCATATTTTGACTCGTGTATCGCCGAAATAAAAAATCAGGCTGACGAGGACGACTCAGACTACGAAAAGCTTATTAAATACCATGATTATATCGTTATGAACTATAAATATGACTGGGAATATAGCAATCCCGACAGCGCAATATCGAACCATCCGCACTCAGCATATCATCTGCTGCTTAGCGGCTACGGAGTATGCGATGCGTTCTCGGCGCTTTTCAACTATCTGATGCTTGATTTAAACCTTCCCACAGCGTTCATCACAAGCTACTATCCCGACAAATCGCCGGCGCACACATGGAATATGGTTCAGCTTACAACTCCGGAAACCGGCGGCACTCCGCAATGGTTCAACATCGACGTAACCTGGGATTTGGCTATGACCGAACGCCTCGGCGATAAAAATGAAGGCACGACATCATACGAATTCTTTCTGACAAGCGACTACGAAACATGGCTAACTCACAGCACCGATTCTACTTATGAACCTTCAGGCAGAGCAAGTTTTAATACCCTCGACCATGCCGACTGGAAAGAGGCAGTATCGCCGGTTGTTATATATGACGGAAAATATTATTATATCGTAAGAGAAGGCGGCGCGGACTATCTCCGTGTTTTAGACAACAACAACGTTAAGGATATACTGCGTATAGACAGCGCCAACCCGTATACGGGACTTGTCCTGCATAACGATAATCTCTATTATAATGATGAAAGCCATCTATACGAATATAATATAAAAGCAAACGCCGTCACATCCCGCACGGCTGTTTACAGCGGGCAGCCCATTCGTTCCTGTTACGGCTACCGCGAGCCCGATGATGACTTTTATATACGGTACTGCACATCAGATGATAACCATATGTATGCCGCAAAATATAATGACGGCCAGCAGTTGGATACAAATATAAAAATCGAAACACCCTCTCTTGCCGAAAACAAAATAACCGGCACAATATATTCCGAGTTTGCCCGACGCTTCTTCATCGCCGCAAAGACAGGGGACTCGCCTGTTTTCGCGGATACCACGCCGGTCAAAACAGGGTATATTTCGTATGAGATACCTGTTGACGACGTAAACACTTCACGAGTCTTTATATGGGATGAATATATGTGTCCTCTTTTAACCGATGAAAGCAAATAATCCAAAATGACCTGCCAAACGGCAGGTCATTTTGGATGTATCATTATTATTTTTTCTTCGGATTTACTATATCGCGCCAATCCAAATCGCCGCGCTCAAGACCGTGTATAAGCACCTCCGCCGTGGCGGAATTTGTAGCTATCGGTATATTGTGCATATCGCAAAGTCTTAAAAGCGAGAACACATCCGGCTCATAGCTTTCAGCGTTGAGCGGGTCTCTGAAAAAAAGCACGAGATCTATTTCATTATACGCTATACGCGCGCCTATCTGCTGGTCGCCGCCCTGCGGTCCGGACAGAAATCTGTACACGTTAAGCCCCGCGTTCTCGTTTACAAGCTTACCCGTCGTTCCTGTCGCATACAACGCGTGCCGCTCCAATATCCCCTTATATGCAATACAAAACTGTATCATAAGCTCCTTCTTTTTGTCATGCGCTATTAATGCTATATTCACAAAGTTCACTCCTTCCCCGTTGTTTATGTATGTGAAAAAATACTTCTTAGCCTATGCAAAAAACTCTTTTTTTCCTCAAATCTCATCATCTGCACTTGATTTCCCGCAAGTCTGTCCGCAATATTTTTAAACGCCGTGCCCGCTCCGTAACCGTCCACCGCAATCAACGGCTTGCCGACTATCATCGACTCCGTAACATCGTCATCCTCCGGAACTATTCCGAGAATGGGAATTGCCAAAGCATCGATACAGTCGTCAACGTTCATTAAAATCTTTCTGTCGATAAGCTCCGGCCTTATCCTGTTAAGCACAAGCCGGATCGTATCCACACGAAGTCCCTCGAGCTCCGATATGACCCTGTCCGCGTCACGCAATGCCGACGTCTCCGCCAGCGACACGATTATCGCCTCGTCCGCATACCTTGCTCCGAACATAAATCCGTCACCCATTCCCGCCGGAGCGTCCGCAAGGATGTACTCGAACCGGGCTTTAAGGCTATTCCAGAATTCCGCCGTCCTGTCCTCGTTAAAATCCGTGGTCGCCACAGACTGCGGCGCGGCTACAAAATACAGATTTTCGTTATCAAAGCTTTTGACAAGTATGTCGTCGATATCCGCGCTGCCGTTTATATAGTCCGAGTAATCATACACAACGCTGCTTTCAAGCCCCAACGCTATATCAAGATTTCTGAACCCGGCGTCAGCGTCAACCAATACGGTGAGATGTCCCGCCGCCGCGAGCATTGCCCCGACATGCGACGTAACGGTTGTTTTCCCCGTTCCGCCTTTGCCGGAAGCGATAATTATCAGTTTTCCCATCTGTCCCTCCGGATAAAACTCCCGAAAACAAAGAGAAAGCATAGTATTACCTCAACACTATTATATCATATTTTCAGGATTTGTAAATGTCTTAATTGTAAAATTATCAAGCTGAATTTTGTTGTTTTTTAACAATGCCACCGCCGAAATCTCTTTTTCCGCGTCATTTGACTCCTCCGGCGGCTGCTCATTTTTCTTTTTCAGTCTGCCGAAAAACCGTTTCCTGTCCCTTTCGGGGTCGGAAATAATCTCCTCAGGTCCGACCTCGTCGTCATAGGTGTATTCCTCCGTAACATCCGCGATTTTCAGATACTCCGGACGCATATCCATGGCGAGTATGTAAGAACCGTTATGTCCGTTGCATCCGGCATGCGCGCTGCCGTAAAGACCGCCTATTACTATTATGTTCCCCGCCGCCTTCAAGTCGGAACCGGGCTCGCCGGTGCCGAGCAATATCAAATGCCCGTCGGAGTGTATGTGCATGCCCGAGCGAACAATACCCTCGTAAAATCTCGCTCTGCTCGAACGGAACATGGAATAAAACTCTTTTTTATCCGGTATGCCGTCCTCCTTTACCGGCTCGCGGTTTATAAACGTCTGCTCGGGATGCACCCCATGCTTTTCCTTATACTCCATAAGCCATTCGTTTGTCTCCGGACTTTTTTTCTCGTTTTTAACAAAGCTTACCTTTGCCGACGGTAAAAGATGTTTTGTTACAGACTCAAAACGCTGCTTTTCGCCCGGCGTAAAATTTCTGCCTTCAAATCTTATCCCGCAATTTCCGTCGCCGAAAAACGGCTTGTTCTCCCGTATCTTATTTTCCAGCGCTTCAATGATCTCGTACGCTTCGGCGAACGCGTCAAGCTTTATTCGAACGCCGTCTGCCGTGCCTTTAAAATCCACAAGTCCATTTTTCATTTGCTGCCACCTCCGGATTATCTCACTGCGGTCGGCGGTTCGGCTACGTCCTCCCCGTTTTCGGGCTGCGGCCGGTCTGTGGCATTATTGCCGGCGCCGAAGAAATATTTGTCGAATATATCCTTTGCCACGCGCCCCGCGTTTGTGCCGCGGACGCCGTGTTCAAGAACCACCGCCACTGCTATCTCCGGCTTGTCGTACGGCGCGAACGCTATAAATATAGCGTTATTTGAGCCGTTGCCGAGCTGCGCGGTACCGGTCTTGCCGCCTATTTCTATAGGGTATCCGTCAAATATGGAGCTTGCGCTTCCCTCGTCCACAACCTTTTTCATACCGGTGTGTATCTTGTTCATGGTTTCGGGGGATATATCAAGCTGTTCCACTACCTCCGGCTTAAAATCCTCCACCACGGAACCGTCCACCGACGACCGTATACTATCTATAAGATTAACCTTGTAGCGAGTGCCGCCGTTTGCAATGGCGGCGCAATAGTTGGCGAGCTGGACAGGCGTAAACAGGCTGTAGGACTGGCCGATTGCCGCCTGGAGCGTATCGCCGCCGAACCATTCGCTGTCTATTACGTTTGGCACCACCTGGCTTTTATATTTCGGGCTCGCCATATGCCCCGCCGCCTCCTCGGTAAGCTCTATGCCCGTGTATTCGCCAAGGCCGAACTTTCCCGCGTACTCGTCGAGCGCGTCAATGCCTATCCTTCGCCCTAACTCATAGAAAAAGAAGTTA
>CANRAG010000162.1 GCA_947628515.1 uncultured Clostridia bacterium
TTTTAAGCCAAAATTCGAGGTTTTTATACATGAATTATTCCTAAAAAAATATGGTGTTAACTTCTAAAAACGGGTATGATTAAGGCGTACAACCCCGCGATAAGTCGGTAGCAGCGCGTTTTTGCCGTCCGCCGCACGTATTAACGCGCCCGCGGCGGGCGGCAAAAAAGTTGCACAAGGTTTCAGTTCGATTTTTAGCGAAATTGCTGAAAAAGAAATAAGGTATTGAGAATAAAAAGTAATTGTGCTATAATTATATTACAAATACACTGAAATAGATATGCCCTATAAGGCTATGCGGACCCCTTTAAAGCTTATTTATATAAGTGTATAATAATATGAAAGGGAGAAGAAATTTAAAATGAGAAAGTTGATTTCATGGGTAAGTGCGCTTGCGCTCGCATCCTCTGTTGTTACTGTGCCTATTTTGGCAAATGCGGAAGTGACCGAAACGTTGATTAGCAATAATTTTAACGGTTATGAAAATGATGTATCATATGTTAATTATGCTAATAATATTGGTGATGTTTTGGTTTATGGTAATGAAGCAAGTGCAGAAGTAACACTTACAAACTTAAAGCTTATAGTAAGCTCCAGAAAAGGTGCAGACGATACATCATATTGGAAAGCGGATGAGAGTGAAGGAAATGGATTTTTAACAACGAGTGTATCACGTTTCTCAACGGCAGGCAGAGGTTCTAAGTTGCAATTCTCAGAAAAATATGCGCCGGGAGAAGGCGAAAATCTTGTATTGTCATTCAAATTCAAGATAAAGGATCCTGTAACAGAGGGATATGCTCCGGCATTTAAAATTGGTAACACGCTTGTTTCAAGAGCGGATTTCGGCGTTGAAAGTGATGTTTGGGCAACTGCTAAGCTTGTGATCAACTCAGAAGGTTCAAAGCTCTATAACGAAAGCAATCTTGTTAAAGAGTCTGACGATAAAGAACTTTCAGAAATAGATATGAGCGCGTTATCGGCAGACGGTACCCAAATACCATCTAAAAGTGAAGTACAAGAAGGAGGATATGCCGATTATATGACAGTATCATTCGATGATATGGTTTTGTATAAATCTTCCGATCCTCTGACTGATCCTGTTCCGGAAGCGCAAGATCCCGAGGGTAGTATTGCCAAGCCTACGGAAACGCCGGAATATGACGCTCCGTCATTGAGCAATCCTGCTGATACAACACTTTCTGATTCATTTACATTTGAAAATGAAGATGAAGCAAGTTGGACAATGATAAAAGATGTGCCGCAAACCATAGAAGATATTGAAGGTATGTCAATTACGCTTGGGTCGCGAGAAAATGATAGCAGTACATATGCAAAGGTAGAGAAGCATGCCAATGGTAAGGTATTAACTCTTGGTGGAGGACGTTGGTCCGGAGCCGGAAGAGGTCCTATTGTTAAAATTAAGAAAAATCTTGATATTACAGGTTCATCTTCTACAACGGTAATGGCGTTTGCTGCGAAACTTTCAGATAACAACAAAGGAAATGCCGGGAAACTATATATCCTAAATGATGATGAGAAATCATCATCTACTAATTTGTTCATCCATGAGATGGCTGTATTGGTTGCGGATGGTACGGGATCGACCATAACAAGAGGTGGAAATACTCAAGATGTTATAGGTATAGATGTTACAGCTGATGATTGGCACATAGTAACAGTTATGATATCGAGTGACAAATACAGAGTGTTTGTTGATGGTGAGCAAAAAATTGACTCCGAGTATGTTTCGTCGGGAGATTCGGCTGTTAAGGCAACTGCCCTTCCTGTTCTTGCGGTAGCAAACGCAAGAAGTGATTTGGGTAGTGGACCTTATTCATTAGTAAGTGTTGATAATATCATTACATATCAAGGCGTACTGGATAAAGAAGCATCGAAGCTTCTTCCGACTGAAGGTGAGATTTCCGAGACTCCTACAGAGCCGGCGGAAACAGAGAAACCGGGAGAAGAGGTACAGGCAGTTGCAAAGGCTGCTACAAAGGTTGAGGGCGAAGAACTGAGAATCAGCGACGGCACAAAAGGCGCGGTATTTAAGTTCGATTTAAGCGGCTATAAAGAAATTACAAGCGCGAACCTTATAGTAAAAGCGGCTCCGAGAGCTTACGCGGCGGATAATAAAAGATGGGAGAGCACAGAGATTTCAACATACCTCGTCGGCAGTACATGGTCAGGCGAGGGACCGACGATCACCGAAGAGGAATGGGACAAATTATCCAAACATGATCCTATAAATAAGCAAAATACGTCTCATTATTCCGACGGAGAAGGCACGGCTGTGGCTCCGTGGCAGACGCTTGAACCGATAGACGTTACGAGTTATGTTAAAGATGATTCGGACGGACTTGTATTCTTTGCGTTTAAAACAGGCTCGGCGCGCGAGCATGCTATAGACGCAGTTTTGGAGATAACGGCAAAAGAAGCCGATAAGTGGACAGTTTACACTGCTACTTATAAGGACGGTGTGCTTAACACGGTAACAATGGAACCGGTAGACGATCCCACAACGGTAGGGGATGTCAATGTTTCGGGTACAAATAACGAAGATGGCACGATTACAAAGAAACTCCTTTGGTTAGGCATGACTCCTTATGTTGCTCCGGCAGCTGAATAACAGACCGGAACTTCGGCAAAAATTTAAAACTGACCGGGCGGATTTTCCGCCCGGTTTTTTGCGTGAGAATGGCATGGAGTGAATTTGAAAAATATCATTGACTAAACGCCGCCGATAAGGTATAATATAGATATAAAGAACAAAGGAGGATATGTGTCATGGAATTACTATCGCCTAAGACCGATGTGGTATTTAAAATGTTATTCAGCGCGGCGGACAACAAGGATATTCTTACGGATTTTATCGCGTCGGTACTCGATATTGAAAATGATGATATAAAGGAGCTTCATGTCGTTAATAGTGAGATGCTGCCGGAATCGGTCGAGCAGAAATATTCGAGACTTGATATAGCAATGGAGCTGAGAGACCGAAAGATCAATGTCGAAATGCAGGTCAGAAAACTAAGCGATTTCCGCGAGCGGGTACTGTTCTACTGGTCGAAGCTGTACGCGAAAGACTTGCAGGAGGGGCAATCGTATAAGGATTTAAAGCAGACAATATCCATAAATATTCTCGATTATAATATGTTTGACTGCGAAGCATGTCATTCTGTATTTATGCTGAAGGAAATGAACCGTGATGAGTTGCTTACTGACAAATGCAGATTTGATTTTTTGGAACTGCCAAAAGCAGACAGTGACAGCAAGCAGATAAAGCGGCTTAGACGGTGGTTGAAATTCCTAAATTTAAAGAGTTTGGAGGATGCTGAAATGATTACGCGAACGGACGATAAGGTAATGAACAAAGCGGTGTTCCTATTAAAAAAGATGAGCGCGGATGACAAGCTGCGCGAGATAGCGCGCATAAGAGAGCGAGCCTTACACGATGAAGCGTCCTATATCGCCGACGCAAAGACTGAGGGTTGGAATGAAGGCATAAAGAAAGGCAGAGCCGAGGGAATAAAGGAAGGCGAGAAGAAAGGGATAAAGAAAGGCAGAGCCGAAGGAATAAAGAAAGGCAGAGCCGAAGGAATAAAGGAAGGCGAGAAGAAAGGTATAAAGAAAGGCAGAGCCGAGCTGTTTGAAGCATTTAGGAGCATGGGAGCAGATGAGGAACTGCTAAGAAGAGTGCAAGCGGCTTATGCGGATGAGGAGTAAAGCGGGTTTTCTGGAGCTGCCAAAGGTTGACAGTGACAGCAAGCAGATAAAGCGGCTCAGACGGTGGTTGAAATTCCTAAATTTAAAGAGTTTGGAGGATGCTGAAATGATTACGCGAACAGACGACAAGGTAATGAACAAAGCAGTGTTCCTGTTAAAAAAGATGAGCGCGGATGATAAGCTGCGCGAGATAGCGCGCATAAGAGAGCGAGCCTTACACGATGAAGCGTCCTATATCGCCGACGCAAAGACCGAGGGCTGGAATGCAGGCATAAAGAAAGGCAGAGCCGAGGGAATAAAGGAAGGCGAGAAGAAAGGTATAAAGAAAGGCAGAGCCGAGGGAATAAAGGAAGGCGAGAAGAAAGGCAGAGCCGAGCTGTTTGAAGCATTTAGGAGCATGGGAGCAGATGAGGAACTGCTAAGAAGAGTGCGAGCGGCTTATGCGGATGAGGAGTAAAGCTGTGTTCTTATTAAAAAAGATGAGCGCGGACGTTGGGGCGGAGAGCTAAAGCGTATTTTATATCTGTTCGCGCACTCGGCTGCACTAACGGCAAAGCGTACATGAATTCGCAGCCGTACGTTGCTCCGGCAGCTGAATAACAGACCGGAACTTCGGCAAAAATTTAAAACTGACCGGGCGGATTTTCCGCCCGGTTTTTTGCGTGAGAATGGCATGGAGTGAATTTGAAAAATATCATTGACTAAACGCCGCCGATAAGGTATAATATAGATATAAAGAACAAAGGAGGATATGTGTCATGGAATTACTATCGCCTAAGACCGATGTGGTATTTAAAATGTTATTCAGCGCGGCGGACAACAAGGATATTCTTACGGATTTTATCGCGTCGGTACTCGATATTGAAAATGATGATATAAAGGAGCTTCATGTCGTTAATAGTGAGATGCTGCCGGAATCGGTCGAGCAGAAATATTCGAGACTTGATATAGCAATGGAGCTGAGAGACCGAAAGATCAATGTCGAAATGCAGGTCAGAAAACTAAGCGATTTCCGCGAGCGGGTACTGTTCTACTGGTCGAAGCTGTACGCGAAAGACTTGCAGGAGGGGCAATCGTATAAGGATTTAAAGCA
>CANRAG010000163.1 GCA_947628515.1 uncultured Clostridia bacterium
TAATCGGATGACTGTCAAGCTCGCCCGTATAGGTGTACGCGTCAAGCTCCGCGCAGCTCGCGACATACGCGGGGGTCTTGTTAAGGTTATCCTTTGCGACAAGCTTTATATATTGCCCGTCGGTGGGAGCGAAAATTATATCCCTGACATCCTGCGCGCCGTCTCTTGTATAGCCCAGGTTTCCCTCGCCGACCTTTGTCCATTCACTGTTGTCGTCGGATAAATACACCTCATACGCCGTTATGACGCCGTTTATATCGCCCGCCGCGCTGCCCTTTGTGCGCGGAGTATAGCGTATGCCGGTTACCGTCTGCTTTTGGCCGGTGTTCACGGTGATGTATATCGGGTTTGTTTTCGGGTCAAGCGCCGCGCCGTGATCATCCGTGCTGTTATATTTTGAGTGCCAGAAGGTGGCAGTGTCATTATCTATTGCCTTTGACACATTCGTATTTTTTGAAGTATTCGCTTCCTGCTGTGAATTGGTTTCCGCCGACCAGCCGTCACGTCCAATCAGCGCGAGCCCTTCCGGGGGCGCGGTCGGCGAAGGAGAGGGAGAGGGGGTTACGTCCGGCCCCGCGTCACGCGAATACTCGCCGTATATCTCAATCTCCGCAACGTTTGCGGACGTTGAGCCGGTGTATTTGATATAGCGGTATTCCTTATCCGACGCGTCCACGGCAAAGTCATACCATTTTACCGCGTCCGCGTCGTTATTCGCCTCGGTCATATCTGATACCGTATACAATTCATCCCATGCGCTTCCGTCCTCTGACGCGCTGAATACTCCGCCGTTCATACGCTTAACGTATTCGGACGGCTTATCGCCGGAGCGCCCGCCGCGCGGATAAAATCTGATTTGCGAAACGGTATACATCGCGCCGAGATCCACTTGACACCAGCCGTTGACCTCGCCGTCAAAATATGTGTCGGTGTTATTGTCAAACGCGTTTTCGGCGTTGTTCTGATTGTTCCAGCCCGCCGAGCCGGTTATAATTTTTCCGGTTAAATCAATCTTTTCCGCCTCCGCGCCCGCTCCGACCGCGGGCAGTGCCGCGAGAGCCATAACCGCCGCGAGCGAGACGGACAGTAATTTCCTATATTTCATGATACATTCCTCCTTTAATTCAATTTTAACATATCAGGGGATGGAGTAATACATCTAAATTCTGTGAAAAATATCAAAAAATCAAATTTCGGCATTGCAATATATACCTGAATATGATATATTGGTTTAAATCGGAGCTGTTAAGCTTTTAATGAGATAGAGGAGGGATGATTATGTTTGCGAGACAGATACGTATTTTGCCGTTACAGGTGAATGACTGCCGCATAATAGACGAAAGAGGTATTACGCGTGAGAACGGAACCGATATTTTCCAGCTCATTCATACCGTGTCGGGCTCCGGACTGCTTCATGACGACCGAGGCGGTGAATATATTCTTGATACGGGCGACGTGGTATTTTTTCCGCCGGGCGCGGCGCACGATTATTATCAGTACGGGGATGAACAATGGGTAACCGGATATATAACCTTTAACGGATTGTCTTTAACGGACAGCTTTATAAATATCATAGGATTTTCGGACAGCATATTTGTTTTGAAAAAGTCCGATTTCGACAATCCGGACGAAATCGGCGCCATGTTCCTGCGCGTTGCCGAAGAATTTGCGGAGCGCTCCTATGTTGACGATCTGATAATGCACACGCTTCTCTACAAGCTTCTTTATATACTTTATACCACGCTCCATAAACGCAAGGGAGATAGCGGGAAAAACAAAAAAAATCCGTCGCTTCTCGCCCCCGCGCTCGAATATATACAAAACCACATCAAGGAGCCGCTGCCGGTGGGCGCTGTCGCCTCGCGGATGAATATGAAAGAATATTCTTTCTACAAGGCGTTCAGAAAGCTGCTCGGCACCACTCCGGCGGAGTATATATTAAATACGCGTCTTGAAAAAGCGAAATATCTTCTGACAAATACCGATATGACAATGCGCGAAATCGGTTTTGAAACGGGCATGATAACGCAAAATTATCTAAACCGCGCGTTCCGCGCCAAATTCGGAATTACACCCGGCGAATACCGCAAAAAATATTCCGGAAAATACAGGCAAAACTTTTCCGAAAGGGATTTACCCGTTTACCCAATCGGGGTGGAGGATGTAACGTATGACAGCGAGGCGCTATGGGAAAATGAGCGGCATGAGGACAGCTTTTCGATAATGCTGTGTAACCGAGGATGCGGTATTCTTACTAACGGGCTTAAAAATGAATACTTCGTGCGCCCTGGATATTTATGTTTATTAACTCCTGACAGCGATTGCGTGCTCCGTCCGTCAGAAAAGCCGTGGGAGCTCACCTGTGTAAGCTTTAACGGCAAGCATATAAAAAAGCTTTTTAACGCTCTGGGTATTATGGATGCAACTGTAATACGCTGCGACGGCGAAATCATCATAGACCACCGCTATTGCAGGGAAGTGCGATATAGTTTTTCGGACAATATGGACGCGCTGTACCGGCGCGTGTGGGACAAATCGCCGGAGGCGATGCTGTACAAATCGGTGCTGCTTTACGAGCTTATAACATTTACCGGTATAGCGGGCGACAGCAGGATAGAAACAACTGATTTGCAAACGCGCATAGCGCCTGTGGTGGATATAATAAATATGTATTACAACAAAAAGCTTCCGCTGTCCGAGCTTGCGGACGCGATAGGGGTAAGCGAAAACACTCTTATCCGTTTATTCCGCGCGGTGTTCAAAAAAACGCCGAAGGAGTATATAACCGATGTTCGCATCAATCAGGCAAAACGGCTGCTTCTGCGCCACCCCAACCGCCCGGTCGCGGATATAGGCAGGGATGTGGGATTTTCTTCGTCAAGTCATTTTATATCCGCGTTCCGCGCCAAGTGCTCCATGACGCCGGATGATTACAGAAACATATATTTCTATTGACGCATATATACGTTACCGTTCAGCCATGAAATGATTACCGCATTATTAATTCGTCGGGACTACCGCATACAATCCGCGGTAGTCCCGTTTGATTTAAAACCAAACAGACCGCCGCTCGCGCAGCGCCACGCTCCGGCAGACAAAACAAAAACAGGGAGACATATACTGCCTCCCCGATAATTATCCCGTTATTTTAAGTAGATTACTTAAAAACATCGCTCGCCATATATAATAGCATAAGTTTAAGAAAATGTCAAGCGATATTTATCGTTAATTTTCGGTATTATCGTTATTCAATGTGACAATATAGAAAATATATACAAAAAATGCAATAATTTAACAATTGTACCGGTAAAGGAGGAATACAAAATGAAAAAGAAGAAAAAGAATAATGGAAATCCGCGTTTTAAATTTAGTGTAATTGCCTGCCAATGGCTTGAATATACTAAGCCGCATATAAAACGCTCAACATACGAAAACTATGTATATTTGCTTAATAAACACATATATCCGTATTTTGGGGAGCTTGATATAAGGAAGATAACCTGCGCCGCTATTAACGAGTTCACCGTTATAAAGCTCACCTCCGGCAGATTAAAGAGGAAGTGCGGTATATCCAGAAAATATCTGCAGGATATTCTGTCTGTGGTGAAATCCGTTATACACTTCTGCGAGCAGGAGTACGGGATACATTGCAGGATACATAATACAAAGAGATTAAAGCCGGAAAAGCCCGACCTTCAGGCGTTGGACAAAACACAACAAAACAAGCTGTCGAAGGAGCTTGCAAAAAATAATAATCCGTATAACATCGGGATAATGCTTTCTTTATACACCGGGATGAGAATAGGCGAAGTATGCGGGTTAAAGTGGGAGGATTTTAACGAAAGAGAGTCTACAATTACAATAAAAAGAACAATTCAAAGGGTGGGAGATAACAAAGGCAGTACCGTATTGCTTGTGGAGAAGCCCAAAACGCAAGCCTCGGCAAGGGTTATACCATTGCCGAAATTCCTCTGTGACGAGCTTGCAAAGATGCGAAAAAGTCCGGATAAGACTATACTTTCGGGCACGGATGAGTATACAGAACCATCAAATCTCAGAAAATATTTCAAGAAACTGTTGAAAAAATGCCATATAAGCTCCATACGCTACCATGATTTAAGACATACATTCGCGTCAAACTGTGTGCAATTGAAATTTGATATAAAGACGCTAAGTGAAATTCTCGGCCATTCAAACGTAAATATGACATTGAACCGATATGTACATTCATCATTGAACATAAAGCGTAAGTATATGGAACTGGTAAAGCCGTAAATTATATGTAAATATATGTAAATGGCAGTCGGAATATTGACGGTCATTTGTTTTGATGTAAAAACGCCTTTTGCAGCGGCGTTTTTTATTTTGTTCCGAATTATTTCATTACATATTTAATGAATTCCGCAAATTTTCGCCCCGGACATATACAGTTGTTTCGTTATTTTAAGTAATCTACTTAAATAGTATATGACAGATTTATACGGTAATATGAACCGTCAGGCAAATTTCCGATAAATATATTTTAATCAATCGACGCCGAGGGTTCAATATAAAAATTGTAAAATATCTGTTTAAACGTTTCGCCGCGATTAGAGCGCGGGCAGACGCGCCGGCAAATAATATGGCGTTATGACAGGAGAAGGAGGCGGGACAAGAATGGCGATACAGTTATTTCGACATAATCAAAAAGCCTACATGTCCGCTCTTTCCATGCTCAAAGAAACCGGAAAGGCCGCTATAATACACCCTACCG
>CANRAG010000164.1 GCA_947628515.1 uncultured Clostridia bacterium
TTATAATGCTCGGCGGCGAGTATATGGGCGAGGACGAGTTTAAAAATGCCGAGGGAAAGACGGTCAGCATAGCGAAAGGGCTTGTGTATAATTACAAGAACATCGACTATATAAAAGCTTCTGATTTGGCAGACTTTTTCCGACTGAAGCTCTCATGGGACGGAGAATATCTTTTGGCTTTCGGTCGTGAGACGCTTTTTAGCGGGAACGCGGATATCGGGGAATTGAAATCCGCCCTGTATTACAGCCGACCCACGGGCGCGGAGATTTTCGACCTGATACAGAAAAACGGCGGCGCGCATCCGCGCGTGCTCGCGGATGCGGACAGAATAAACGAAGTGAGATATAATATAAAGCATAACCCGAAGCTAAAGGAATGGTCGGACAAGCTGATTGCGGAGGCGGACGGGTATTTGGACGCATATGCGCTGTACTACACAAAGCCGGACGGAGTGAGAATTTTGAGCGTGTCAAACCTCATGTTGGCGCGTATGCAGGCTTTGGGCTGGGCATATAAGCTCACAGGCGACACGAAATACCCCGAAGCGGCATGGCGCGACCTCTCGGCGGTCTGCTCGTTCAGCGATTGGAATCCGTCGCATTTTCTGGATGTAGCCACGATGTCTCTGGGCGTGGCGACGGGCTACAGCTGGTTCTACGACTACCTCTCGGAGGACAGAAAGACAGCGATAGTGAACGGGTTTGTGAAAAACGGATTGAGCGCGTATATAAACGCGCTTGATAAGCGCGACTGGTGGACGTTCGTCAATTCGAACTGGAATCCGTGGTGTCACGGAGACGTTATGCAGGCGATAATAGCGATGAGCGACAGGCTCGGCGAGGACGGTATGTACGCGCTTGACAGAGCGTTTCCGTATATGGAGTATCTCTATCCAGAGTTTGTGCCCGACGGCGCGTGGGCGGAAGGACTTTCCTACCATGCCGAAACGCTGAAGCAGCTTTCAATGTGGTGCAATACTCTTAATCTTGCGACCGGCAAGGATTTCGGATACTGGGATTTGCCCGGCATGGACGTAACCGCGTATTACGGCGAAGCGCTTTCGGGCGCGGGCGGCGTATACAACTATGGCGACAATACCGAGGTGGTGTCAAACTGCCCCGCGCAGGCGTGGTTTGCCTACAAGTACAACGACCCCGCGCTTGCGGCATTGAGATACAATGCCATAACCGCCAATTCGTATGCCGTCACTCTCTTTGATTTGGTTATGACAAGACCGGAAATGCTGCACGGAGAAAGCAGCATGGATAACGATTTGTTCTATAAGAACATGAACGTGTTCTCAATGCGCACTAATTGGTCGGATTCATCCGACGGTATATTCCTTGCCGGCAAGGGCGGCGAAAACGGCACGAGCCATTTCCACTACGATCTCGGCGGATTTGTAATGGATATAGGCGGCGTGAGGTTCGCGTACGAGCTGGGGCGTGAAGGCTATGCAATAACGCAGAATGATACCAAGACATATCAGTACAAAAAGCGCGCGGAAGGACATAACACCTATGTAATAAACCCGTCCGCACTGCCGGGACAGGCGGACACCGCCAAAGCTCCCGTTACGCGGTTTGAATCGAAGCCGCGCGGAGGAATAGCCGTAATAGATTTGGCAAACGCTTACGGGGCGAGAAAGTTCTATCGAGGTTTTAAGATGACCGATGACCGGCAGACGGCTATAATCCAGGATGAGGTCGAGCTGGCAGCGAAATCCGAGGTGTACTGGTTCATGCACACGGCGGGAGATATACGGCTAAGCGACGACAAGAAGAGTGTGTATATAACAAAGGACGGGGTTACGGCGAAATTTGAAATTCTCGACTCCGATAACGGCGGCGCGGAGTTTGCCGTAATGGACGCGCTTCCGTTAGAGACTACGCCGTGGCTTGACGGACAGGGAAGAAACGAAAAGTACAAGAAGATAGCCGTGCATTGGGACGGCGTGCAGCGATTTACGCTCGCAATTGCGGCGCGGCAAATTTTGGACGATTCGCTCGATGCGCCGTATGCGGGGGAGGTTACGCCGATAAGCGAATGGGAAATCCCCGACGGCGAAGTGTCGCAGCGGCCGAAGCTTGAAACCATATCCCAAAACGGCGCGTTGATAGAAGATTTCAGCCCCGACAAATACTCATACGTCGTAGAACTGCCGTACGACTGCGAGACAAAACCGGAATACGGCTTTATCGCGTCGGACGATTTGAGCGTAACGAGATATGACACCGAGGGTATTACGGGTATTACGAGATTTGTTGTGACCGACAAGGCGTCGGGACTTGCCTCCGCATATCAGATAACGACGAAGTTGGCGGGATATGTGGGCGTACTGCCTAACACGAAAGAGGCAAAGGTAGTGAACGTAACGGCGTCCGCCGAACCGGAATACGATCAGGGCAACCGCGCGGTATGCGTGCTCGACGGCGACTATATCTCGCGCTGGACGGCTACGGACGACGCGTGGATCATGCTGGAGCTTGACGAGATTACCGATGTATACGCTCTCGGTATAGCGTGGTATTTGGGCGATGAACGAACGTACATATACGAGCTTGAAATATCCGAGGACGGCGAAAACTGGACTCAAGTATCGAGCGGCACATCTTCGGGAACGACCAAGGAGCTTGAATGTTTCCTCTTAGGCAACCGAAAGGCGAAGTATGTGCGGTATCAGGGACATGGACACAGCGCCGGTAACTGGAACAATATCACAGAAATGCGAGTTTATACGAAAAGTAATTGATAATATTTAATTTATACGAGGTAGTCGATATGAAAAAATCATACCGAAAAAAAGTTATACCCATAGCTGTCCTAACCTCTTTGCTGGCTAACGGTCTTGTTGTACCGCGGGCAGCAGAGGGGCTTAGAATATACAATCTGCCGTCAAATATCCTGCCCCCAAAGCATTGCGGCAGAGCGACATATCCCCTCCGCGCGTCAGGAGGCGCGGAGGGGGAGTGGAGTGTTGCAAAGACCGACGGCGGCGGTTTTTCGCTAAGCGATGACGGAGAGCTGACAGTGACCGACGGACTTTACGGCACATATGCTGTTATACGATGCTTAACCGACGGCGAGTTCGCCGAGGAGACGCTGTATTTTGACGATACGAGCATGACCGAAAACGCGCTTGTATGGTGCTCCAATCACTGGGGCGACGAGCCGCAGAACGCGGTTGACGGAAATCCCGATACGGCATGGAGCGTGGGAAAGCATACGGCGGGTTCGGCCGCAAAGCTATGTATTGACACAGGCGGCAGGCCATATAACACAATAAAGCTTAACTACGGAAATCCCGCAAACTCATCCGAGCGTACCGTACTCTGTTCCAATTCGGTATCCACAGGAGTTCCGTCCGTGTCCGGAGCGTGGGGCGACGACGTGATTGCGCTCGACAATCCAAAGACACTGTACACAAATTCGACGCCGTGCTGCGAGTTTAGCGAATACATACCTGTCATGGAGACGTCGGAGAGGTATCTACTGTTTTCGAACAAGATTGAGAACGCTTCGGCGGAACCGTTCGCGCTGAACGAAATCGGAGTATACCGCACGGAGGCGGGAGATCTTGAAATAACCGACGCGCCCGAATGTATAGCTGTTTCGGACGACGCGGGGAAAACGTATAGGATAGGTACTCTCGTCTATGACACGCTGGGCAACCCACTGCCCGGCTGCGACAGGCGGACGGAGTGGGAATATACCGCTCCGTCCGGCATAGAGCTGAGCTTTGACGGCAATGCCGGCACGATAACCGTTACAGACGGGGCGGAGAGCGGAAACATAACGCTGAAAGCCACCGCATACGCGGGGGATGTGTCGCTTGTTTCCGAGCTTGAAATACCCGTCGCAAACACAAAAATCAACATATATGACAGCGACGGGAACGAGGTCGATAAAATAATCGCCGAGGGCGAGTATACCGCCGAAGCCAATGACGGAGACGGAGCGGGCACAGTGAGGTTTGCCGCGTACAACGAGGACGGAACATTGCGTGAGGTCGCGGATGATAACGGCAAAAGGGCAAGTCTCACGCTTTCGCCCAACGATATTGCCAAGGCGTTCTGCTGGGACGGGAACAACACGCCGCTCGCGGCAGCGCGAACCTTGTACGGGGCGCCCGGATTTGAGCCGAAGGGCAAATATGAATACCATCCGAGAACGGCTGTAAGCGCCGGCTTTGCCGCCGCGAAAGAAAACGCAGTGTCGGACGCGGTGCTGCTTGCGGAGGATTTTCGGGAAATGTATGTTTTCGGAAACCGCGCAAATATGAAGCTTAGCCCGCGAAAAATAGGATGGGTAACGCATGTCCCGCTCGAATGTGTGGAAACGCTCGGCGGAAGCTACACAAAGCTCGGTTCTTCGACGGCGGTCATACGCATGGGTTCAAAGAGCGTCCGCGCCGACGTTAAGGATTTGGAATACATACCGGCTGAAACGCTCGGCGAGCTTCTGGATATGTATACGTTTAATACGGAAAACGGACTTGTAATGTATTCGCATAGAGCGACATTGTCCGAAACCGAAGCCGACGCGTATTTGGAGCTGCTGTATTACGACCGTCCCACAGCGGACGAGGTCTTTGACAGGGTTGAGCAAAACGGCGCAAGGCCGAGAATACTCGCCGATGCAAAGACGTTTAAGAGAGTGGCGGAGGAGATAGAGACCGATTTGCTTGTGCGCGGGTGGTACGATGAACTGAAGGCGCGCGCCGACGGATATCTGAGTAAG
>CANRAG010000165.1 GCA_947628515.1 uncultured Clostridia bacterium
CGTAGAACACGCCCTCGCCAATGCCCATGAACAGCCCGAGCCCCACGGCAATAAACGCCGAGAAAAATGCCGATGAGATCCTCTAAGGCGCTATCCATGTCCAGCTGCAAAAGCGACATATAATCCTTATGCCCCATCCATCTCATAACTTTATCCGCGCTTGTCACATTGCCTAGCAGCTCCTGAAGAATAAACCCGACTACGCCGCCTATCAGCGCCCATAAAAGCCCTTTCATAAATATTGTCTTGAAATTGATACCGCCGCCGGGCAGATTATTATGTGCTACCGTCTGCATTCTCTGCGCTGTAGGAACAAATTCTATCCCTGCCAGCTCCTCCGCGGTAATTTCAAAGTCATTTATATCCTTCTGCTCATCCTGTGTCGGCGCCGCGCTTTCTTCCGCCGTTGCGCTCATGTCTTCACTGTCGAGTGATTCTGTCCTCTCCTCATAGCTCTCCACGGGCTCTGCATTGCCATCCCCATCGAATAACTCTATTTCAACCCTGTCCTTTTCCGCCTCGAAATCCGGAATATTGAGGTTAAGATTACCCACCGGGAACAGATGCTTGTTCTCCATTGCCCATTGCGCCGCCTCCGCCGAAAGCGGGCTTGACGAGTTCCACGACTTGTACTGGATCATGTCGCCTATATTTACTATAATATCGCTAAGGGACTCTCCCGCGCCCCATATATCCCCTATACAAATCTGTCCGTCGCGGAAATTGGGATGCCAAATCGGCGTAAGCAGCCTGCACATCGGCTTGTACCTCGGATAGTCCGCGTGAAGTATAATCTCCGCCTCATGTCTGTTTAATGTTTGAATACGGCCATCCGGCAAAAGATATATACCGTTTACAAAATATGTAACATGGTACTTCTCCGGCGGCTCCGGGCCTTCGGGACGCACCACTATATATTTATGTCCCGCAAACTCCTTTTTTACCTGCTCATAGTCAGAGATTAAACGTCTCATTCGTGCATTCATGTTTATACTCTCTCCTTTTGTTCAAATAAAGCTGCTACGCCAAATCTAATGTGTCAAACACCTCCGCCGCGTCGGCGGAAAGCTCATAGTATTTCGTGTTCATACCCACTCTCCCGCATATGATATGCAACAGGGGTATGCCCGTGTCGTAAAGTGTTCTGTCTAGGAAATCCTCGTTTCCCGATATTGTGTGAAAGCTTTCAAATTGCATGGATTTTCCGCAGTCGGGACATGCTATGTCACCGGCTTTAAGCTTGTGCACGGGTTTATATAAATCCTTTGACGCGCCGCAGCTGCAACGGGCAATTCGGGCTATATCGCGGTCAAAATCCACGACCGCGTTTTCGCCCAAATCCGCCTTGACCTCGCCTATAAGCTCGCTAAGGGTCATAGTGTGCGCAGACCACGCTCTTTCCTCTATATTTTCATATGTCTCATGACTCATGCAGTCCGGCTTTTCCTGATACTCCACCACATACGAATCATGCGTAAGTCCGTTAAATACAAATCCCTTCCCCGCAAGAGTCGGCAGACCGCGGTCCGAATGCAGAAGCTTTAGCATCTCCTGGACCTGTATTCCGGCAATCACCGAGGACGACGTGGGCGTAGTGGGGATTTTGCCTTCCGAGATTTGTTCATGGGTGAGCAACGCGCACGACTTTCGTTTGTTTATAAGCATCCAGTCGGTTTCGGTCATGGTGCACTCATAGCATGCTCCCATTCCCGGCACAAATACTCTCGCAAACCTCGATAGCGCCGTCAATCCACGGCTTGTTCACCTTATAGCAGGACTGATTTATGGCAAGCCTCGCCTCGCGGTTGTCGAGCCCGCCCAGCACAACATCCATTCTTCTGAATACGCCCAGCCCCACATCGTCAATTATATTCGCGACAAACGCCTTTGCCTTAACGTCGGGGTTTATCTCCATTGCGCGCTCCGCCGCCACCTCCGCTTTATAGCGTCCCACATCGTTTGCACGGTAGAGTATTGAGCGCGTAAGATTTGTGTTTTCTATGGCGTCCATATCGAATATCAGTATGCGCCCTATTCCCAGCAGCGTGAGATTTTTAATAAGCTCATTTCCTATCGCGCCCGCTCCTACCACCATGACGGCGGCATTTTTCAGCCTGTCCTGATCCCACCACGGGATAAGCTTTAAACGGCTGTAGCGATCCTCGTAAAACTCCGACCTGTCCAAATCAAAGCTTGTTTCCATGTCGCACTCCCTTAGCCCGCGGTAATTTCGGGCTGAAGTCTTAACACATCTCCATCCTTTATTCCCGCCTCGCTTAATGTCTGTGTTTCAAGCAATTGACGCCCCGTTACCTTATGTATAAACTTATAGCTTATCGGATTGCCGTCAGGTCCCACAGACGGAAGCTTAATCTTCTCAATCAGCTTTACCATGATAACGCCGCATTTTATATCATCCGGCAGTCCCACTCTCTGTTCCTTATTTCCCGTCGCATCCACAATAACCACGCTTATTCTTGCCATTTTTAATTTCTCCTTTTATTTATAAATATTTTTTACTTAATTTCTACGGAAGGACAGCGTTAAGCGTCTTTACCGCGTTTGCAAACTGCGAATCGGCGTCGCTGAATTTGCTCTTATATGTTGTATAGCTTCCCTCCACAGTTATCACGACGTCATACATTTCCCTGTATGCCGTATATGTATTGCCCATTGATTTATCCCGTTATAATTATCCATATGCTCCTCCCCCCCTCATCCGGGGTTAACCTGAGTTGGTTTGATCTTTTGTGCGTTATGAATTTTCTTCGGGTTTGGGAGGCATGTCAAAGCTGCGCCGCACCATGTCAACGTCGTCCGCCTCCATTGAGCTTAGCATATCGGTAATATCATCGCCGTCCCTGCCGTTTATCTTCTTAAGCCGCGCCGCCTTAAGCTGCGCGAGCAGAGCGATCGAGCCGGGGCCCGCGATACAGCCGCCGCTGCACGCCATACCCTCTATTATATCCTCAGGCAGCTTTCCCGCTTTGAGCATGGCAAGCGCCATCTTGCAATCCTTGACTCCCGAGCATGCCTTCACCTTTATATCTGTCACGCCGTTTTCCGCCGCCGCCTTCGCAACCGCCTGTCCCACGCCTCCGGCAGCGGAGAACCTGCGTCCGAACGACGTCGCGTCGGGCTTTGTATCCTCCTCGCATTCGGCAGGATTTATGTTCTTTGCGTCAAACATGGCATTAAGTTCCTCGAACGTCATTACAGTGTCCGGCGCCTCCATCATTTCCGCTTCAAATTTTTTCGCTATACACGGGCCTATAAAGACTATAAACGCGCCCGGATGCTTCTTTGCTATGTACCTTACATTCCCCTGCATTGGAGAAACCGTTGACGACACGTATTTCATAAGCTCCGGATAGTGCTTCCTTATCAGGTTAACAAATGCCGGACAGCATGACGTGGTCATTTTTTCGCCCTCCGCCTTCCGCTCGATAAGCTCCTTTGCCTCGTTCATCGCAACCATATCGCCGCCGAGCGCAACCTCGTATACATAGTCAAATCCGAGCTGCTTTATCGCGGTCTTGAGCCGTCCTATAGTCGCTGTGGGCCCGAACTGACCTTCGGCCGCGGGCGCGGGAATTGCAACCGTTACACGGTTCGGATCCTTTATGGCGTCTATCACATGTGTAATATGCGACATATCCGAAATCGCGCCGAACGGGCACGCGCTCGCGCAGTGTCCGCATACAATACATTTTTTATTATCTATTACCGCCAGCTTATCCTCTCCGATAGAAATGGCGTTCACTTCGCAGCTGCGCATGCACGGCCGCATAAGATCGGCTATGGCATTATACGGACAGGCATTTGCGCACCTGCCACATTCGCGGCACTTTGTCTGGTCTATGTACGCGCCGCGCGGCGTTATGGTAATCGCGCCGAACGCGCACGCCTTTTTGCAGGCCTTCTGCATGCAATTCTGACAGTTTTCGGTCACCTGAAAACGGTTGATCGGGCAGCCTTCGCAAGCCGCCGGAATCACCTGCAACACATGTTGATTTATGTCAAGGTGCTCGGCATTATGCTCCGGAATAGGAGTTTGCCCTGTTGCCACTCTGACGCGCTGGCGTATGATCTCGCGCTCCTTATATACGCAGCAGCGAAACTTGGGAGTAATGCCCGGAATTATCTCAAACGGAATTGAGTCGATTGCCTCCTGGTTCAGAGTGCCGTTAAACTCATGCTCCGCAACCTTCCTTAACACCTCATATTTAAGCTCTGATCTTATATCATCCCTTTTCATGCTTATACCTCCTGACAGAATAAATTTCTCTGATATTATAATACAGCAAAACGACCAAAAAGTCAACATCTGGCAGAAATAAATTTCCTAAAAATGACGAAAAATAGTTATATCTGCGTCCCCGCAAATATAACTATTTTTCGCTTGACAAAACCTGTGAATTGTGGTATACTTATTTAGTCGTGGAGAGGTGGCCGAGTGGCCGAAGGCGCAGCATTGGAAATGCTGTAACGGGGTAACTCGTTCGTGGGTTCGAATCCCATCCTCTCCTCCAAAACAGACGGCTTGGTTATGCGAAAAACTTAGGTTTTATGCGCTTTCCGAGCCTTTTGTTTTTTACCGGACACAAACGATTTGCCCTTACCCTTATCGGTATTTATCGGTACTTATCGGGGGTTTTGACAGTCAAATGACAGTC
>CANRAG010000166.1 GCA_947628515.1 uncultured Clostridia bacterium
CCTGTGACGCCGTGTAAGTGGTTGTAAGAGCGCCTGCTGTAAGCGAGCCGTGAACCGCGCCTGACGCGCCGCCCTCTGACTGCATCTCCACAACCTTAACCTCATTGCCGAAAATGTTCTTCATTCCGGCGGTTGCCCACTCGTCGGTTACTTCCGCCATTGTTGAGGACGGAGTAATCGGGTAGATGGCGGCAACGTCCGTGAACGCGTATGAAGCATAAGCGGCAGCGTTGTTACCATCCATGGTTTTCATTTTTCTTGCCATTATAGTTCCTCCTGTAAAGTTTAGTATAATATTAAACGATGTCAGGGTTATGCACGATGACACCATATGCATACTTGTATCTATAATAACATTTTTTCTTTGAAAAATCAAGGGCTTTGCGATAAAAAGTAAAAAAAGTAGTGTAAAGCGTGAAAATATGACAATAGGGGCAAGGCAATAAATCGTCCTTGCAATTGAGCGGATACTGTGTTAAAATATTAGCAGTGAAAGGGGGACTGCGGAGTTGGGCAGATTTAACGGTAAGCTGCTCGTTTCGGATATGGACGCGACGCTTTTGGACAGCGAGGGTAAAATATCTGACGCGAACAGGGAAGCGATAGAGTATTTTATAAGCGAGGGAGGCAGGTTCACGGTCGCGTCGGGCAGAATGGTTCCGGCTGTGAGCGCGTATTTCGACCGCATGACCATAAACGCGCCCGCTATTTTACATAACGGCGCCAAACTCTATGATTACGAAACGGAGACGGCAATATTTGAAAAATTTATAGAGGACGGGCGCAAGGCGGCAATACGCCGCGTGCATGACGAGCGTCCGGAGCTGGGTATTGAAGTGTATTCGGACGAGTTTGTGTACGTGTACAGAAAATGCTTTGAAACGGAGCGGTTTAAAACCAGACCGTACGAGGTCATATATCATATGCCGGACAGCGTATGGCGCAAGCCGTGGATAAAGGTGCTTATAATCGGACATAGGGCGCAGCTTGACAGCTTTGAGCCGGTATACCGGTCCGAATACGATAACGGCTACAGCGTGCGAAGCGGCGCGCACTATTTGGATATTGTGGCTAACGGCGTTTCAAAGGGGTTCGGACTAAAGAGGCTCGCGGCGATACTTGGGATTTCGCCGGACGACATATACGCGGCGGGGGATAATATGAACGATATTGACATGCTAAGGTTGGCGGGACATTCGTTTGCCGTCACAAACGCGGAAGACGAGGTCAAAGCTGCTGCCGGAGCCGTCGTTCCGTCCTGCGACAACAGCGCTATAGCGTATATAGTGGATAATATATCCCGCTATTGACAGCTTGATTTTAAGCTGTTTGCGACCGCGCAGACTATTGACTTTTAACATAATCTATATTATAATATAGTTAAACATAAGAGACATAATATAGGGTAGAAACATATTGATAACAGCGTGATATGCAGCGGATAATCAGCCGCATAGCTCCGCCAAAGGCAGCCGATAGAACGGGAGGTGACAATGATGTCGAACAGAGATAAGGTGATTAGCATAATCGACCGGATACCCGATTGTAAAATGGTATATGTTTTGGACATGATGAAAAGCATTCAAGGTTTAATTGTCAGTGAGCCGGAGGAGGTCGAACCTGACGCATGGGACATAAAAATGCTTGATGAAGCCGAAACAATTAATGACGGAACAACCATTACTTTAGAAGAATTGGCAAAGGATTTGAATTTGGATGTATAAAATTATTCTCGGCAAAGCGGCGGACAAATTTATTCGCAGACAGTCAAAGCCAAATCAGCAGAGATTATACGATTCTATAAAGCAGCTTCCAAACGGACGTGATATTAAAAAATCAAGAGGGTTTGATAATAAATATAGAATGCGTGTCGGAAATTATCGTATTATATATGATAAATATGACGATGTGTATATCATTGAGGTTGTTAATGTTGATAATCGCGGTCAGGTTTATAAAGGTTTGTGAAAGATTAGCGGTAATAAAAATAAGCGTTCGTGGGGATTTCACGAACGCTTTTGCTGTTTTAAGTTAGAATACAACAGATACCTTTAAAGCTTGATTTCCGCTGCCGGTGAGCTGCGCAACCTTCTCGTCAGCCTGATTTTCAGCGGCGCTTAGGTTTGTTGATGTTGTTATTATGTTCTCCATGTCGAATTTGGAGATATTCATAATTGGATTTTCAAATTTCATTATTCTTTACCTCCTGTTATTATTCAACCGAAATAACGATTTTCTCAATATCATCTACCAGCTTATTTACAACGACGATAATATTTACGTCACCACCGGTCACAACCGTATTGGTGTCAACTGTCGCTGACTTAGAACCGCCATCATTTTTAAGAGTAACATTTGCGGTTACCTTGCTGTATGACTTGCCTGTGCCGTTTACCAACGCCTGCCACATTGAAGCCGCATCTTCATGACCTTCATTTACGTTTTCACCGCCTGATGCTACTGTAACATCTTCGGGAAGTCCCGGTTCTACAGAAATTTCACCGGTCTTTTCAAGTAATACATAGTCAACATATGCTGTAGATGCGCTTCCTAATATATATATCTTATCTGATGTGGTTAATTCTATGCTTGTAGCTACTATATCTTGGCCGGGGGCATATATCGTAACGCCATCGCCCTTTTTCTCAGGATCTTCTACTACTGAGGCAAGCAACTCGCCATCTTTTGAATTTTTATATACCCACATACTTCTATCAGCCGCACCAGCGTACGCATTAACAGTTATTGTGTATATTCCATCCTCCGGAACCGTCACCTCAATTCCGTTGTTTGAAGCTGCGGCTGAACCATTTGAACAGGATGTTCTTGTCGTATAACCGCCGTCGTGTTCATAGAACCACATATCATTTCCTGTATGTGCGGTATAATTGATTGTGACAGTGGTATCTTCTGTTGGAGTTATGGTTTTACGATAATCGCCGCTGAAATCTTCATCACATTTTGCGACGACCTTGTTATTGTCGCCCGTCAAATACTTAGAATATGTATAAGTAACGGGATCACCTTCAACAACAGAATAGCTATTGATGACTTTGCCTTCATCAGTTGAAGGAACTACTTTAACTGTATAATTTTCAGCTTCTCTTACTTGAACTGTAAAGGTATTGAGTTGACCATCTTCATCTTCCTGTACATCAAACGAAGGTGCCTCTTCTTCTACTCTAAAGTATTTCTTGTTTGTTGTTGATTCACTGGAAGTTATAATATCTTTTGAGCCAAATACTTTTGCGCCTGCTGCTGCTTTACCTGATTCAGAGTAAACAGTTTCGTCACCACAGGTATAATTTATTGTATATGGATACATTGTCACATCTGAAACAACTGATTTTAAATCAATAGATTTTATAGTACTGTCACTCTTCTCTATTTTTCCGTTTTTTAAGTACCCAATTTCCATTTGTTTTAAAGCATTGGCGTCATTTGAAATAAATGACAGATTGGACATATTACACGACACTGAACCAACATTAGGATTAATCTTGAGCGATTTTATTGCTTTTGTATTCATATCTAACTCAAATGTAATATCCCATTTTGCATTTTGCGTATAAGCAGTATTCCCGCTGGTCCATTCTTGTTCACCTGCTCCGGATAACACGGTAGCTTTCGTAGAAGTCTTGTTATAAGCTCGCAGTTCAAATATTTTATGTGATGATGAATCTGAAACAGTGAGATAATTATAACTTCCGCTTCTCTGCTGGTCACCGGGAGTTCCCGTATTCCAACTAATAGTGCCCGTAACAGTTCCCTCGCCCGAGAAAGGTGTATCAAGTGTTTTTGTCATTGAAGTACTTTCATTGCCACCTGAAAGTTTGATACCGTCTCCACTTGAAAGTGACACAGTTCCGGCAGATGCCGACCAACCGTCAAGACCACTATCTGCGGTGTAAGAAGTGTAATCGCGCACAAAAGTGGTTTCGGTATCTGCATAACCCGTTACCGCCAATCCCGCAAACACGGAACCCGCGACAGCCAGCGCCGAAACAGCGCTGACTAAATTTTTAAATTTCATGTGTTTTCTCTCCTCTCTGCGGAGTGTTAACTGGTCTCCGCATAAATTGATTTTTTTTATGCTCTTTTGCAAAAGAACAGGCAATATTGATATTGCCAATTAAACAACACCCGTAACATCGAAAGAAATCCCCAGACGATGCGCGGTTGATGTTGTTTACTGTGTTTAGCGTCCCGTATAATCCCAAAAACGTATCCCATCCGTTTCAAACGGGACTTTATATTAAATATCGATTTATCCGTTATGCCATATATGCCGTCCTTAGGATTGCCGCGGGCTGATATAGCCTCGCGGATTGCGGCGCAGCCGCTAAGACGGCATGTACGGCAATGGGGATTGATTTGCGCTCAATGAGCGCCGGACAGAAGCCGTAACTGAGAGAAAAACGGAAACGGCCCGGTTGTCCTGTTTTCCGGCGGCAGCCCGCCGAAGGAGCAATCCCGCCCTTTGCGGAGTGAACATTAAAAAGCCCCGCGCAGGACGAGCATATCATATAGTACCGCATAATTGATATTATGTGGTACTTTGATTGGTAAAAAATATGATATATAATATTGCGAATATATTATATCAC
>CANRAG010000167.1 GCA_947628515.1 uncultured Clostridia bacterium
GTTCTCGTGCTTTGCGAGCTTAACGCCGGCAGCCGCGCACACGAACATTGACGTTGTTGAAATATTGAAGCTGTTTGTGCCGTCGCCGCCCGTGCCCACGAAGTCTATATAGTCGCCCTTTGGTGAAATCTTTGCGCCCTGCGCCTTCATTGCGCGGCAGGACGCCACTACCTCGTCAACCGTTTCGCCCTTCATGCGCAGAGCTATGAGGTACGCCGCCTTCTGCGCGTCGGTCGCCTCGTTAGTGAGCATCAGCGTCATTGCGCGGCTCGCTTCCTCGTCGGTGATATTTTTTCCTTCAACTAATTTTGCTATTATGTCCTTCATAATAAAAATCCTTTCTGCCGCCGGCATACGCCTTTGGTCTAATCTGTTCTAATCTAAGCTAAAACTAAGCTACGATACATTATAGCACAAAAAAAACGATTTGTAAATCGGTTTTTAAGGATTATCAAATATTTATATTGGAATTAAAAGTTTGGATAACGGTCGGGCTGCATGGCGGACCTGTCAGTCAACACGACTGTAAATAAAAATGCCCGACACTCACTTTATGGTAAATGTCGGGCATTTGACCTCGTCTTTTTATCAGTGGTGGAATAATCTGATGCCTGTAAACGACATAGCCATGCCGTATTTGTCACAGGTTTCTATTACGTTGTCGTCACGCACCGAGCCGCCCGGCTGCGCAATGTATTTAACGCCGGATTTACGCGCTCTTTCGATATTGTCGCCGAACGGGAAGAACGCGTCGGAACCGAGCGCAACATCTGTGTTCTTTGCAAGCCATTCCTTCTGCTGCTCCTTTGTGAACACATCGGGCTTAACCTTGAAGAATTTCTGCCAAATACCTTCTGCGAGCACATCGTCATGCTCGTCGGAAATGTATACGTCAATGGTGTTGTCCCTGTCCGCTCTGCGTATGCCGTCAACGAATTGCAGACCGAGCACCTGCGGGCTTTGGCGCAGCCACCATATGTCCGCCTTGTTGCCCGCAAGACGCGTGCAGTGTATTCTCGACTGCTGTCCCGCGCCTATGCCGATTGCCTGACCGTCCTTAACATAGCATACGCTGTTAGACTGCGTATATTTAAGCGTGATAAGTGAAATCATAAGGTCACGCTTTGCCTCCGCCGGCATGTCCTTATTTTTCGTAACTATGTTTTCAAGCAGCTGCTCGTTTATGTCCAGCTCGTTCCTGCCCTGCTCAAAGGTCACTCCGTACACCTGTTTATGCTCAATCGGAGCCGGGCTGTAGTTCGGGTCTATTTTCAAAATGCAGTAGTTTCCCTTTTTCTTTGCCTTTAATATTTCAAGCGCCTCGTCCGAGTATCCCGGAGCGATAATGCCGTCGGAAACCTCTTTCTTTATGAGCAGAGCGGTCGCCTTGTCGCATTCGTCCGAGAGTGAGATGAAGTCGCCGAACGAGGACATTCTGTCCGCGCCTCTTGCTCTCGCGTATGCCGCCGCGAGCGGCGTAAGTTCAACATCGTCAACAAAGTATATCTTCTTAAGCGTGTCCGAAAGCTCCACGCCGACGGCCGCGCCCGCCGGAGACACGTGTTTAAACGATGTGGCCGCCGGAAGTCCGGTTGCTTTTTTCAGCTCCTTTACAAGCTGCCAGCCGTTTAAAGCGTCGAGAAGATTTATGTATCCCGGTCTGCCGCATATTACCTTAATAGGCAGCTCGCCGCCGTTTTCCATGTATACCCGCGAAGGCTTTTGGTTGGGGTTGCATCCGTATTTTAATTCCATTTCGTTCATTGCGATACTCTCCTTATTGATTTTTATTTATAATCCTTGTTTCGACGGCGCCCGTCTCCAGGTCTATAAACCTTGTGAATAACGAAACCTTATTGTCCTCGTTAAGCGACGTCCAAAGACCGTTTGTAAACTCATCTATGTCGTCGGGTATGCCGACAAGCTTCGGCTCGCCCTCAAATGATGGGAGCGGACTGCCGTCGCCCATATATGTATGGATAAAGCGCCCCTCTCCCGCAATAGGGTCGGAGTATGTGAAGGTATATCTTTGACAGGAGGACGGATTGCCGCAAGCGCTCTTTAAAATTGACATAGAGTAGTCAAATCCGCCCGCTCTGCGCTCGATTATACCGGAAATTCTCGGCGTGTAATTCGGCGCGTCGTCCTCATACTCGCGGCAGCGCAGGGACTGCTCAAAGGTTTCACCCTTTTCCATACCGTCATATACAGTATCGGTCTGATCGCCGTTTGTCACTATTGTTTTATTCGCAAGCACTCTTACCGGCGCGTATATAATTAGATGCGGGTCCTCCAATTTGGACGGATCAAACGCCTGCGTGCGTATGCCCGCGCCGTCCTCGACAAATACGCGGTTGCGGCTGTTTATGCTTCTTCCCATGATGAAGTATGCCGTTACAGCCTTTTTGCCGTCGGCCGATTTTCCTATAACTATGCCCCGTCCCGGATACGAGTTAGCTTTTAGTTCCTCGTAGATATTAAGCTTTTCCATATGTATGCTCCTTTCTTCACACCTTGCCGGCGCAAATCATTTCAACCGCCTGCGGCAGAATAATCCATTCCGCCTGCTCCATTACGCGCCTTTGCAGCGTTTCGGGCGTATCGCCGTCCTCTATGTATACGGCCTTTTGCAGAAGTATTCTTCCGCCGTCGGTGATTTCGTTTACAAGATGCGCCGTCGCGCCCGTCACCTTTACGCCGTAGTCAAGCGCCGCCTCGTGTACCTTTAAACCGTAGAACCCGTCGCCGCAGAAAGAGGGGATAAGCGACGGATGAATATTTACTATCCTGTCGGCGTATTCCTTTAACAGTTCTCCGCCCAGTATCGCCAAAAATCCGGCAAGCACGATAACGTCAACGTTCATGCTTTTCATGTACTCGCATACGCGGCGGTTAAATTCATCCGTATCTCCGCCGCAGTCTGCGTTTTTGCGAATTACCTTTGTGGGAATTCCGGCTTTTTTCGCCCGTTCAAGCCCGTATGCGCCGGCGCTGTTCGAGCATACGCATACAATCTTGCCGCTTTTTATCACGCTTCCCTGTTTGTCGATTAATGCCTGTAGGTTGGTGCCGCCGCCGGAAATCAGAACTCCGATATTTTTCATATTATTTCAACACCCTTCTCACCGGCGACAAGCTCTCCGATGACCGACGCTTTTTCTCCCGCTTCTTCGAGACATTTAACCGCCGCTTCCGCCTTGTCCGCATCGACCGCCGCTACCATGCCGATGCCCATGTTGAAGGTGTTATACATATCCGCTTCGGGGATATTGCCCTTTTCGCGCAATATGTCAAATATCGGCAGCACGTCCCATGTGCCCTTATGTATAACAGCCTTAAGCCCGTCGGGGAGCATTCTGGGAACGTTCTCGATAAATCCGCCGCCGGTGATATGCGAAACTGTGTTTATGCCGACCTCGTCAATGAGCTTTAACAGCGGCTTGACGTATATTCTTGTCGGAGTGAGAAGCGCTTCGCCGACTGTCTTGCCGAGCCTGTCGCTGTATTCGCAAAGATTGGCCTTCGCGTTTTCGCCGTTGAGGTCGAAAAGCTTTCTTACAAGCGAATAGCCGTTTGAGTGAATACCGCTTGACGCTATTCCGATAAGCTTGTCGCCCGCCTTTGCGCGGTTTCCGTCCGTGATTTTGTCCTTATCGACAATACCGACGCTAAATCCCGCAAGGTCGTATTCGTCCTCAGGCATAAGACCGGGATGCTCCGCCGTCTCGCCGCCCACAAGCGCGCAGCCCGCGAGCACACAGCCGTCTGCCACTCCCTTTACTATTTCCGCAACCTTTTCGGGAACGTTTTTGCCGATAGCGAGATAATCGAGGAAGAAAATCGGTTTCGCGCCCGAGCACGCCACATCGTTTACGCACATCGCAACGCAGTCCCGACCGATCGTGTCGTGTTTATCGAGAAGGAACGCAATCTTGAGCTTGGTTCCCACTCCGTCCGTGCCGGAAACAAGCACCGGGTTTTTATACCCCTTGCCGATTTCAAACAAGCCGCCGAAACCGCCTATACCGCCGAGCACACCTTCTATTGCCGTTCTCTTAACGTCCGCTTTTATGAGATTTACTGATTTATAGCCGGCATCCACATTTACTCCGGCCGCCTTATACGCATCTGTTGCCATACTGTTTCTCCTTTGAGTTTATATTAAAGAGCCGCCGCTCTTTCCTTTATCGCTTTGTCCTTAGCCGCAACGCCGTCCGCCATCTTCCGCCGCGCGTCTTTTAGCATCGGTTTCAGGTAGTCGTATTTAAGCGCGAGCATTTCCGCGGCAAGTATACCCGCGTTGGCTCCGTTGTTAAGGCCGACGGTTGCTACAGGTATTCCGGGCGGCATCTGTACAGTCGCCAAAAGCGCGTCCATGCCGTTAAAGGTCGATTCAATAGGAATACCGATTACGGGGAGGGTGGTGTTTGCCGCAACGACTCCGCCGAGGTGCGCCGCCATGCCGAGGAGTTGCAGCGCGGCGCCGGGACGGCAGCCGAGCATGCGGCGCACAAGACTGGCGGCGTGGTAGTCGTGCGCCAGGCTGAGGGTGACCGCCTGCGGCTCGCCCAAAAGGCCTTCGCCGA
>CANRAG010000168.1 GCA_947628515.1 uncultured Clostridia bacterium
GCGCGCAAGACGCGGCTTAAAGCCGGTGCTTCTTATAATCGCGTCGTCGCACCTTTGCATATCGTCTAAAATCTCTGTTCGGCTCATCTTTGTATAATCGTCATGGTTATATGAATGAATACCTATCTCAAAGCCGCTGCGGTACAGCTTATTAAGCGAATTGCTGTAGTCCTCCGCCCATTTCCCGGTCACGAAAAAAGTCGCCTTACAGTCATACTTTTTCAACGTGTCCACAATCTCGTCTATATCGTCGTCATTCCACGCGCAGTCGAAGGTAAGGGCGATTTTGTCATCAGCCCTCTTTACGCTGTATATAGGCAGCTCCCTGCCGCCGGAAAGAAACGTGAAAACGGATCCGCCCGACGAAAAACAAATAACGGCGACAAGCACAAGCGCCGCTGCCGCAAACAGCAGATGCTTAAGCCGTATAACAATAAAACGCATAAAATCACCTCTTCCGGCAACATAACTGTCGCTCTCACTCCATTATACATTTACAGTAATTTTATGCGTTTATTATTTATTTAAGAACAAATTTCGTCCGACAAATATCGACAAAGCATCATAACAGCCACGGCGGGAGCTGATTGCCGCGTCTTTTCGGCTTAACCGATACGGGCTTTTCCTCCTTTATCGGCGCGGGCTTTTCCGCTTTTGGCTCCGGCTCCTTTTTCGCGGTCTTTACGGTATTATTTACCGCGGACGAGCGTTTTGTCGGAAGATACGGCGCCGCCGTCTCGCCGCCGTTAAGGTATTTGATACACTCGTCCTCAAGCTCCGGGCTCTCTATCGGAACGCTTTTGAACCTGTCCGCGAAAACCTTCCCCTCCGTTTTGCAAACGCGGTTATAGCTTCTTGCAAACGACGTCACAAGCGGTTTCATATCGAGCGAAATCCCCCTTCCGCTCTCGCGGACAAGCATATGCGCCCTGTCCTCAAAAAATCTTATGCCCATAAGCCCTTTTCCGAGATATTTGTCCGCCGTGCCGCAAAATATGTCCCGCATTTCACTTTTCTTAAAAATCTTCCCGCAGCCCTTAAGTATAACAGCGTATACTCCCGTGCCGCTTTTTTCTCTTGCCTTCCTTGCCAATGTCAAAACCTCCTGTCCTTTGTATGTAATCACATTATAGCACAAAGCTTTCGGAGACACAAAACATTTTTATGTCACCTTGCATAAATTCGGCACTTTGCACATATTCATGTACCAAAAATGTACAAACGCAACAAGGGGGACTTATATGGAATACTTTGAAATGACCGCCGCATCGGCCGGCAGCAAACTGAAAACAAATCTCAGCACGGGGCTAAGCGAGGCGGAGGCGGAAAAACGTCTGCTCGAATACGGCAGAAATATGCTCGATAAAAAAAAGAAAAAATCGTTCCTGCATCGGTTCGCCGCGCAATTTAACGATTTTATGATTGTCATTCTGCTGTGCGCGGCAGCGGTTTCATTTATAACCTCGCTGCTCGCGGGTGAGGCGGATATTACGGACCCGGTGATAATACTCGCGATAGTGACGATGAACGCGCTTCTCGGAACGGTTCAGGAGGTGCGCGCGGAAAACTCGCTTGAAGCTCTGAAAAAGCTGTCATCGCCTCATACGACCGTAATACGCGGCGGCTGCGAGCACCGCATCGACTCCGAGGAAATCGTTCCCGGCGACATAATACATCTGCGCGCGGGCGATATCGTATGCGCGGACTGCCGCCTGATTAAATCCTCGGGGCTCTCCGTTGACGAATCCTCGCTTACCGGCGAATCCGGCGCGGTGACAAAGGACGCGGGCATCGTCCACGACTCTCTCACCGCGCTTGGGGACATAAAAAATATGCTGATGGCGTCAACCCATATAACAGCCGGTTCCGCGCTCGCCGTGGTCACTAAAACCGGTATGGATACCGAAATGGGCAAAATCGCGTCAATGCTTATTAACACCGGCTCCTCCGATACGCCGCTTCAAAAACGGCTTGCTGCCACGGGAAAGGCGCTCGGCGTTACGGCTCTTTTTATATGCGGAATAATCTTTATTTTGGGGACAATAAAACACATTCCGCCGTTTGAGATGTTTATGACCTCGGTTTCCCTCGCGGTGGCGGCAATACCGGAAGGTCTGCCGGCCATCGTCACCATCATGCTCGCGCTGGGCGTCATGCGCATGTCAAAGCATAACGCGATAATCCGAAGTCTGCCGTCCGTTGAAACGCTTGGCTGCGCGACCGTCATATGCACGGACAAAACCGGCACTCTGACAATGAATAAAATGAAGGTCGCCGATATCCGCGCCGCAGACGAGCGGCTGCTGCTTGAGCTTTGTTCGCTGTGCATGGAGGAGGGCGAAAGCTCAAACCCTACGGATATGGCAATACTTGACGCCGCGAACCGGAGAAGAATCTGTTATGAGGATTACCGTAAAATGTATCCCTGCACGGAATTTATCCCCTTTGACTCCGAAAGAAAACGCATGAGCGCGTTATGCGGCGACAGAGTTATTGTAAAGGGCGCGCTTGAATATATACTCCCGCTCTGCTCCCGCTACCACGGCAACGGCGGAAATGTTCCCCTGTCCCCGCAGCTGAAAAACAAAATTCTCCGCGATAACGAGCAGATGACCGGCAAGGCGCTCCGCGTTATCGCCTGCGCGTATAAGTCGGCTCCGCCGCGGGGCGTTATAAAGGAATGTGATCTTGTTTTCGCGGGACTTATCGGAATATCCGATCCGCCCCGACCGGAAGCTGCCGAGGCCGTAAAAACCTGTCGGGGCGCCGGGATACGAACAATTATGATAACCGGCGACCACGCGCACACCGCGCTCGCGATAGCCGAAAGCATCGGCATTATCCCGTCCGGCGGCAAAGCGCTGACGGGTACGGAGCTTGATAATATGGATGAGGATGCGCTGCGCGAAGCGGTTCGGGACTGCAATGTTTTTGCCCGCGTAACTCCGGTTCACAAATCGAGGATTGTCAGCGCGCTACAGAAAAACGGAGAGATCGTCGCCATGACCGGAGACGGCATTAACGACGCGCCCGCGCTTTCGGCGGCGGATATAGGATGCAGTATGGGAATAAGCGGCACGGACGTGGCAAAGTCAGCCTCCGATATGGTGCTTACCGATGATAATTTCGCGACTATAGTATACGCGGTGCGCGAGGGCAGATCCATATATGACAATATAAAAAAATCGGTTAAATTCCTGCTGTCCTCAAACATAGGAGAAATACTTACCGTAATGTTCGGAATAATATTCGGCTGCGCATCGCCGCTTACCGCCATAGAGCTGCTTTGGGTTAATCTTGTAACCGACTCATTCCCCGCGATCGCGCTGGGACTTGACCCGTCGGCAAAGGACATAATGAACCGCAAGCCGCTTGACGCGTCAAAGGGTATATTCTCCGGCGGTCTGTGGATGTCCATCGCGTTTGAGGGTATGATGATAGGCGCGCTGTCGCTTGTCGCATACGGTGCCGGACTGTTGCTGACCGATAACCCGACGGCCGCGCGCACCATGTCATTTTTCGTGCTGAGCGTTTCGCAGCTTGTTCACGCCTTTAACATGCGTTCGGACGCTTCGGTATTTAAAGAGGGATTATTTGCCAACAAATATCTTGTAATGTCGTTTGCTTCGGGACTTGCGGCGCAGCTTGCCGTAATAAGCCTTCCGGCGGCAGCGGCGCTGTTCGGAGTTACGCGGCTTAACGGGCTATGTCTTACGCTGTGCATTATTTTATCGCTTATGCCGCTTTTTATCGTAGAGGCCCAAAAAGCGCTCGTAAAAAGACAGAGAAATTAGCCCGCGTATATTGACTGTTTTGTGCAAACTAACCGAATTTATATATTATATGTAATTTTAACTTGAAAAAAGGGCGTAATTAATGTATAATATAATCTATGAATAACATATGCAAAGCCAAGGAAGGTTTAAAGCATCAGCTTTAAATCTTCCTTTTTTGTTTTGACCGGAGGAAAAAAACGATGATTGAAACGGAAAACAATAATATATCCGAGGCTCTGTGGGACTACCTTGACGCCATATACAGACTCTCGCTTGATAAAAGCTCCGTGCGCATTACGGATATAGCGCGTTACCTTGACATATCCAAGCCCAGCGTCAATCGCGCCGTGAATTCGCTTAAATCGGCAGGGCTTGTCAGCCATGAGCCGTACGGCGATATAATTCTCACCCCGCGCGGGCTTGAAAAGGGCGGCGAATGTTACAGACGCAGAAAGACCATAGCGCGTTTTTTCACGAGCGCGCTTAATCTGGAGGATGAGCTTGCGGAGTATGAGGCAGGCAGGATCGAACACGGCCTGAGCAGCTTAACAGTTGATAAAATGAGCGTGTATATAAATAATTAGTTATTTTAACCATGAAAAACAATCTGCGTTTAAAGTGATTGTGCATTTTAAATGTTTTCATAAATTTTTCAAAAAAAGTGTTGACAAAACGAACGCGGTTTGCTATAATAAAGTTTGTCGTTAAGATTTGTTGACGCATGGGAGTTTAGCTCAGCTGGGAGAGCATCTGCCTTACAAGCAGAGGGTCACAGGTTCGAGCCCTGAAAC
>CANRAG010000169.1 GCA_947628515.1 uncultured Clostridia bacterium
TACCCGCTATGTGTTATACATAAAATATTCGTTACCTTATTTAGAGACAGAAAAGTAACCGAAGAAAAAGCAAAGCTCTACTATGAAAACAGAAATAAAATAGAAGATTTTGCGCGGCATTGCAAAAGGGTAGGGCTTGAATATGATTTGTAAACATACGACGGAGGGAATTGTCCCTCCGTCGTATGTTTTCTTTAAAGTCAGAAAATATTTATTATATCCGCGCCCGATTTTACGAACGCCACAAATTCGTCTATTTTTGCGTCAATCTCATACCATTTACCGCCGGTATATACATCCTTCGATTTGGTGAGTATCCACTCACCCGCGGGGAGGTATACCCGCTTTGCGGTTTGTCCCCGTTCCGAAATCGGCGCAAAGAGTATGTCGTCGCCGAACATATACTGCCCGCCTGTGCCATAGCATACCTCGTCATCGGGGAAGTCGAAAAACATCGGGCGCATTACGGGTGTGCCACATTCAGAGGCGCGGCGCATATGCTCCTTTATGTACGGACGCATTCTTTCGCGGAGCATAACAAGCTCAGTCAGGATTTTCAGATTTCTTTCGCCAAAGCTCCAAAGCTCATTGTCGCCGCCCGTAGGCTCGTATATATCACGGGTTTTGTCCTGACCGTCCCTGTTGCCGTGCAGTCTTGTGACGGGGCAGAACACGCCGTATTGGAACCATCTCACAATGAGCTCTTTAAAATAGTCAGTCTCCGTATTCCCGCCGTAAAATCCGCCTATGTCGGTAGTCCACCACGGTATTCCGCACATCGCCATGTTAAGTCCGGACTTGATCTGCGCGTCTAAGCTTTCGAAGGTTGACGGAATATCGCCCGACCACACGAGAACACCGTATTTTTGCGCGCCCAAATACGCGCAGCGCGACAGGGTGAGAATATCGTCGCGGCCCGATTTTTTCATGCCGTCATAGACAAGCTGCGCGTAGTAATTCGGATACAGCAGCCCGACTTCGTCGCCGTTGCCGATAGAGAGTATGAGGTTATCGAAATGCTCGGGATGTATTTCCGGCTCCGCCTCGTCAAACCACAGGCAGTCCACTCCGTTATCTATGTAATTTTCCTTTAGCTTTTTCCACACAAATTCACGCGTTCTTTCGTTGGTAGGGTCAATCTCCGCCTGCGGTCCGTAGAAGTCAAACACTCTGTTGCTGCCGCTCACGGTGCGTATAAGCATATTGTTATCTAACATATAGGCGTAGTTTTCACTGTTCTGGTTTATCGTCGGCCACATGGATACCATTAGCTTTATGCCCATTTCGTGAAGCTCATCCGCCATGCCTTTCGGGTCGGGCCAGTATTTCGGGTCGAATTTGTAGTCGCCCTGTTCCGTCCAGTGGAAATAGTCTATGACAATAACCGAGAGCGGTATGCCAAGCTCCTTATAGCGCCGCGCGACGTCAAGCACCTGTTCCTGCGTTTCATAGCGCAGTCTGCACTGCCAGAACCCGGTCGCCCAGTCGGGCATTATAAGAGCGTGGCCGGTGAGGTCGGCGAGCTTTGCCGATATTTCTTTGGGGCCGCCGCCCATAACAACATAGTCAACCTGCCTCGTGCTGTCGCTTGACCACCGTGTCCTGTTATACGCCAGCTCGCATGTGCCCGTTGACGGACAGTTCCATAAAAATCCGTAGCCGAGCGAGGAGTACACAAACGGTATCGCGCATTTGGCGTTTACGTGACGGAGGTCTATTGTGCAGCCCTTTAGGTCAAAGCAACCGGTCGCCTCATGCCCCAGACCGTAGAAGTGCTCGTTTTCGTTCGGCTCGAATGTAACGCGCGCCGTCCATAGGTCGCCGCCCTTGTTGCGGTAGCTGCGAATACAGCTGTCAAATGTGAGTTCGGCTTTCTCGTAAAGAATTACATTGCCGTCTTTATAGAATATCACTCTGCCGTTTTTATATAGCTCCGCCCGCATATTGCCCGTTTCCAATACGGCGCAGTTATCCGTAAGCCATGCCTTTGCCTCCGCCGGTTGAGGCATAAGCGTCAGGTTCCGGTCGATTATTTTTGCCGAGGGCGATGCCTGAAAGCGTATGCATCCGTCGCCGCAGGCGGATACGCGCACAGCCTCACCCGCGCGCATATAATGTATCTCGTTGTTTTGGATATAAAAGTTCATGTTAATCTCCCTTCGTCATATAGAGTATAGACATATGGTTTTTATGTCACTGAACGTTTGCCGTTCCCGCGCCGCAAAGCGGCATCATTTCAGATATACTGTTCCATGCAAACACCTTAACATCCGTTATTCCGTCAGCTGTAAGCTCCGCCGAGGCGGTATCGGTTACGGTAATTGATATTAAGCGTCCGCCCGCGTAGCCCGCGACGGTATATCTCTGCCCGTCCGGCATGTTTTCGGTCGTGAAGCTTACCGAGGTTTTCCCGCCGTCCGCTGCGGCTATTACCGTCTTAATCACCGGATCGGTATCCGGCGCATTTGTCGGCGAAGGCGCGTATTCTTCCAGCATAGTCGAGCAGAACCGCATTTTTGAGCCGTCAATCAGGAAATAATAAATATCGCCCTTTTTGACGTCCAGACTGTATTTTACCGGTATTGACGAGCCGGTATATTCCTTTGAATACGCTTCCGTCAGGACGCCGTCTTCTTCTTTTATCACGAAGAATGTTTTTGTATCCGAAACGGTGTAGCCGTACACCGTAAACACACCGTCTTGCGGCGCTTCGTATTTGAGCGCGTTTCCTGTCACATTACCGTTTTTCCAGCTTCCGTTTGTCTTTGAGGTTATGGCGAAATTAAACGATTTTCCGTCCTCAAAGCTAACCTGATCGCTTTTTTTGCTGCTAAACTCTATTAACCCTGTAAGTCCGGGCATGAACTCCGTTCCCGCCGCCTTCTTTTCGTCTCCTTCCGCCGCAATCCATTGCTGCACAAGCCTCTTTTCAGGCTCCGGAGTTGTATCGGGCGCAGGCGTGACGTCCTCGGACGGGTTGTAATCGGGCACATCCGGATCATATGACGTGTCTCTTGCATAGCTACCGTCCGCTAAAGCATTGGCATATATTTCAAGGTTGGTATATCCGCCGGATAGAATCCTGAGCGCGTCGGATTTGTCGAATTTATCCAATCCGTTCCTGTCCTCCCATTCGTTTGGCATACCGTCATTGTCGCTGTCCTTTGCTTTTGTTCCGCTCAAATGCGGATAATCGCCCGCTTCGGACGGTGTGTTTATAAGAGAACCGGTGCCGTTTTTAACATCGTTTATCAACCTTTTGTCAACAGCGTCTCTTACGATGCTTGCGCCCGCGCCGGCGAGCACCTTCTCATACGCATCCTCCGCCGTGTCGGTTTTAACGGGATAGTCGTTTATATATCTGTTATGCACGATTTTTTCATCATCAGTGATGGTTTCGTCGGTCCACAGGCCGTATGTCTTTGTGTTGCTGTCCAAATCCACGCCCTTTGTGTTATCCGAGCTGACGTCCGCGCTGCCATAGACATAGTTGCCGCTTACGTATAAATCGGTTCCCCAGCCGGGGCAGTTGAGATTGTTTGTGCCGGTGTTGTCGCCCTCCGCCTTAGCGCTTATCTGGAAAATCCGCGAACGCTTGCCGCTGTCGGTGGACGGCCCGTATTTGTAATAGCAGTTTATGATATTGACCGGCGCGCCGTTCTCGCCGCCGTAGGCGGAGTTTCCGCCCCAGTTGTATATCACGTTGTTTCGTAAGTCCGTAAGATCGGTCTGTTTTGTCACATCGGTCTTTGCCGCCTCGATCCCGGCAGTGGCAATCCTCGGATTTCGGCTGTCGTGGTGGATTATTAGGTTATGATGATAACTCGCGTTTTCACCGCCCCAAATACCGCCGTAGCCGTGACTGCCCTTGCCGTGCACCGACTCCTTAAGACTTTCGGCTATAATGCACCACTGCATTGTGAAATTGGTGTTTTCGTAGAATGAAGCACATTCGTCCACGCTCCAGCTTACAGAGCAGTGGTCGATAATTATATTATTGCGCCCGCGGCCGCCGATTGAGTCGTCCTCAACCGTGAGTTTATCGCCCATTCTGAACCGCAGATAGCGAAGTATTATATTGTCCCCATAAATGCCGGTCGTATTGTTCTTTATGCAAATTCCGTCGCCGGGCGCTGTCTGACCGAGGATGGTCAGGTTGCTTCCGGTAATGTTCAGCGCGTTTGTAAGCTCAATATTTCCGGCAACGTCAAACACAATAATTCTGTCCGATTTGGAGACGGCGTCTCTTAAGGAACCTTTACCGGAGTCATTGAGATTTGTAACGTGGTATATTTCACGGTCATTTGCGCCCCTTGCGCCGGTTGCGTACATTCCGCCGCCCTCCGCGCCGGGGAACGCCGCTGTTTTATCCGCCGCGCGAATGGGATATGAGATATTTCCCGCAATCAGCATAAGCGCTGTAAACGCGCTTATAACACCTTTAAATTTCATTTTATTTTTCATCACACTCACCACCGATTGATTTACTGCTTATAATTATATCATAAAAAACAGAAAATACAAGCCCGTTAACACACAAAAGCATGGTTTTTTG
>CANRAG010000170.1 GCA_947628515.1 uncultured Clostridia bacterium
ACCGGAAAGGCCGCTATAATACACCCTACCGGCACGGGCAAATCGTTTATCGGCTTCAAGCTTGCGGAGGACAATCCCGATAAAATCATTTGCTGGATTTCGCCATCGGAATATATATTCCAGACACAAATAGAAAATCTGAGAGCGACAGGTGTTGAAGTTCCGAAAAATATACGGTTCTTTACTTATGCAAAATTAATGATAATGAGTGAAGCGGAAATTGCGGAAATTCAGCCGGATTACTTGATTTACGATGAATATCATAGGGCGGGCGCACATCTGTGGTCTAATGGAATACAGAAATTGCAAAAACAGTACCCAAATGTCCCCATCATAGGATTATCGGCTACAAATATACGTTATCTTGATAATCAGCGGGATATGGCGCAGGAGTTGTTTGACGGCAATATCGCAAGCGAAATGACATTGGGTGAAGCGATAGCAAGAGGCATACTCAATCCGCCCGTATATATAACGGCGCTCTATGCCTATGAGGAAGAACTGAAAAAATATGAGCGCAAAATAAAACACGCGAGGTATCAGTCCGTTCGCGCAAAGGCGCAGGAAATCATTGACAGATTGCGCCGCGCGTTGGAAATGGCGGATGGACTTGATGTTATTTTCGCCAAGCACATGAAGGATAAAACCGGTAAATATATCGTGTTTTGCGAAGGCTATAAGCATATGACAGATATGCTTGAAAATACGCGTAAATGGTTTGGTAAGGTGGATAAATCACCGCATATTTACAGCGTTTATTCGGACAATCCCGAAACAAGTACCGAATTTGCGGAATTTAAGAAGGATGACAGTAATCATTTGAAGCTGTTGTTCTGTATAGATATGCTCAATGAGGGAATACATGTTGAAGATGTAGCGGGAGTTATACTGCTGCGTCCCACGGTTTCGCCTATTGTGTATAAGCAGCAGATAGGACGCGCCCTGTCGGCGTCCGGTACAAAAGAGCCGGTTATATTTGATATTGTAAATAACTTTGAAAACCTGTACAGTGTTTCAACCATACAGGATGAGATACGCGCCGCAATAACGTATTACCGTTATCTTGGCGAGAATGAAAGAATAGTCAACGAACGGTTCGAATTGATAGATGAGGTGCAAAACTGCCGCCGGTTGTTTGAAGAATTAGAGGGCACGCTGAACGCCTCATGGGAGGAAATGTACGCTAAAGCAAAAGCGTATTACGGGATGTACGGTAATCTGGATGTTCCGCGTCGGTACAAGACCGAGGACGGATATTCGCTTGGGAACTGGCTATGCACACAAAGGAAAGTACGTTTAGGACAGCAATACGGCAGACTTAGCGAGGCGCAGATAAAAAGGCTTGATGAGATAGGTATGCGCTGGGAAAGCGCAAAGGACGTATCGTGGAATAAGTATTTCAACGAAGCAAAGGCATATTATGATAAATACGGCAACTTAAAAGTTCCGGCGCAATACGTTACTCCTACAGGCATTCATCTGGGTTGTTGGATTAACAATCTTCGGGTGTATAAAAGGAACGGAGTACAGAGCAATTATCTGACCGATGAACGGATTGCTGCGTTGGAAACCATAGGTATGGTATGGGATGTAGTAGATTATCTGTGGGAGCGAAACTATATGGCTGCCATGGAGTTTTACAAAGAGAACGGACATTTAGATATTCCGTGTAGTTATATTTCCAAAGACGGCCTTAAAATCGGTATGTGGATCAGAAACATACGCGGCGCGCGAAAGGGACAATATTTGGGAAATTCTCCAACAGAAGAACAAATTCACCGTTTGGATGATATTGGAATGTTGTGGGATGATAAATTCGCGCGGCAATGGGAAAAAGGATATGCGGAAGCAAAGATATATTATGAGTCTCACGGTAATTTAAACATGGCAAACGGCTATGTGGCACCGAGCGGTTACAAGCTTGGCGCGTGGATATCGAACCAGCGGGAAGCCCAAAAACGAATGAAACCGGAGCGAAAGGCACGGCTTGACGAAATAGGTATGATATGGAAAAAGCCGAATTCATGGGAAGTGCGCTATGCGCTTGCAAAAGCGTATTATAATGAATACGGAAATCTTAAAATGCCGGGCGACTATAAGGCGGACGGCATTTGGGTAGCAAAATGGCTCAATGAGCAAAAACAAATATATCGTGGAAATCGAAAAGGTAAGATGCTGACAAAGGAACAGATAAACAGGCTGGAGGCCATTGGTATAGATTGGGGCGCCGGTAAGGAACCTCATAGGATAATGGATGAAAATAAGCGAAGAACCATTCCGGAAATATCAACCGAAAAGATGAGACAAAGCAAGGTGGGTTAAACATGACATGGGATGAACTGAAGGAATTGGTTGAGGAATATCCCAATATCAAATTGATATACAGAGGAAAAAATCGTATTACCGTTGACTTTGTAACGGACGAGGGTTTAAAGCCCAAGCCACCGGAACCGCAGAAATATGGAATAAACTATGATTTTGAAACAGGTATGTAGGTGGGAAAGATCGTGCAAACAAATACGGTACCAGATAGGTTAGAGTACTTATCCGAAAGAGAATTGCTTGAACCGGCAACATCAGTTTTTGACGAGGAACAGTTGAGATACGCTTCAAATGGTATATACAGCCGTGTTGTAAAGCATATGATTGATACGGTCCTTGCTCTGATCGGGTTAGTGTTGCTTTCGCCTATATTTTTAATCATCTCTGCTGCAATTGTCGCAGAGAGCGGTTTCCCGATCCTGTATCGGGCGGAGCGCGTCGGGTATCATGGGAAACCCTTTCGGATATGTAAATTCCGCACCATGGTGCGTGACGCCGACAAGATCGGCGGCGGGACCACGGCGCTAAATGACAGTCGTATCACAAAAGTAGGTGCATTTCTTCGGCGGTGCAAACTTGATGAGACCGTTCAGTTGTTTAATATACTCGGTCAGTCCATGAGTTTTATCGGCCCTCGGCCTGAGCTTGTGCGATATACATCACAATATGACGATATGGAAATGCATATCTTGGATGTGCGACCAGGGATCACTGATTACAGTTCCATTACATTTATTAACTTAGATGAAATTGTCGGAGAGGAAAATGCCGATGAGATGTATGAAAAATATGTTTTGAAACAAAAAAATCAGCTGCGGCTGAAATACGTATCGACGATTTCGTTTCAAACTGATGTGAAGTTATTTTTTGGCACTGTGTTTCAGGTGCTCCGGAAAATTTACCGAACTATTTTAAAACTGATTGGGCACGATAAGAAAATAACAGTAACAAACCGGAGTGAAAAATATGGAATACATAACATTGAAAAATTCTGATCTGCGCGTATCGCGTCTCTGCATGGGCGGCTGTCCGATGGGAGGCTACGGCTGGGGAACAGTTCGAGAGGATGAACTGATAGAAGCAATCGAAACCGCAATCGACAAAGGGCTTAACTTTTTCGATACGGCAGATACATATGGTCTTGGTCGATCGGAGCAGACGCTCGCAAAGGCAATCGGATCCCGTCGTCATGAGGTGATAATAGGATCGAAGTTCGGCGTTCGGGTAGGTGATGGGAAAACAGCATATGACAACTCCCCTGCATATATCGAACAGGCACTGGACGGTACGCTACGACGCCTGAATACGGATTATGTCGATGTTTACACTATTCACTATCGTGACGATGTTACACCGATCGATGCTGTGGTGGACGAGTTGACCAAGCTGAAACAAAAAGGGAAGATCCGATTTTTCGGTTTGTCCAATATACATAAAGACGGCTTTGCGGAACTACTCCCGTACAGGGGACAGTTTGTAAACTGTCAGGATGAGTTTTCGCTCGCCTGTCGCAAATGGGAGGCGGATCTGAAGAACGTTTCTGAAGAAATTGACGTTACGCCTATGACTTGGGGTAGCCTGGGACAGGGGATCCTGACGGGTAAATACGATCAGAACAGTAGCTTTGGCAAAGATGATAGAAGAAGCAGAGACATATATATAAATTTCCACGGGGAAAAGCTTAAGCAGAACCTGAAAATTGTAGAAGTGATGAGACCGATAGCGGACGCTAATCATGTTTCTGTAGCTGCGGTCGCTATCCGATACATTTTGGACTACCTGCCGGATTCCGTAGTGCTGGTCGGGGCCAAACGGAAGGATCAGATCGCGGGCAGTCTGCAAGCCCTCGACTGGAGACTCACCGCGGAAGAACGTGATAGATTGACGGAGGTTTCTCTATCGTGATACAGACAAACGAGTCAATCGAGACAAAGAGTCGGACGTTGGAATTTATTACGTTAATGCAAATGATAGGCTGCCTGCTTGTCATAGCGGGACACTCCTATCCGTTTGTTACGGAAATTCCCAAATGGCTGCTGTGGATACGCAGTTTTATCTACTGCTTTCATATGTCGCTTTTTGTGTGGTGCAGTGAATTTCTACTGATTCATACTAAGCAGACGGCACGGTATTCCTTTTGGGAATATGCCTTTCGCAGAGCAAAGCGGCTATTACTGCCATATGCGGTGTTTTCGCTGTTCGGACTGGCTCCGAAAATTGTATTTTCTG
>CANRAG010000171.1 GCA_947628515.1 uncultured Clostridia bacterium
TTTTCACACTTTCAAGAACTCACACTGTTCATTTTTCAATGTACAATCCGTTTCGTTACGTAGTAACGAAATCGGAACCCGCGGGCAGCTTGCTGCCTGCGGAAGTAATCCGTTTCATTACGTAAGTAATGAAATCGGAACCCGCGAGCGGTTCACCGCTTGCGGAAATAAATTGTTTCATTACGCCGGTAACAAAACCCATTTTGCTGCGGCATTTCACCGACAGCTTTTTTATAATACCATAATCGACTTGATTTGTCAAGTGATTTATTCGTTTTTTTTCTTTTTTGTGCAACTTGTTTTTGTATGCCAATATTTTGTATTTGGTTTTATCTTATAAGCACAATTTTTTCACATATTTACCACAAACCATTCTTTCATGGTATCCAGCACCTTTTTCAACTGCGCGTCATTTATGACATAGGGAACCATTGCATACATATAATTTAAAAACGGTCTGCTAAACACGCCGCGCTCATACGCAAATTGCCGGTAGCCCGCTATATCATGGCTGTCATACACTTCTATACATACGCATCCGCCCATGATACGAATTTCCTTAATACGCCTGTCGCTAAATCCTTCCATTTCCTTTCGGGTGAACTTTTCTATATGCCTTATTCGCTCCATGTAATTCCCCCGCTCAAACAGCTCTATTGACTTCAACGCAGCGCTGCACGCCAAAGCGTTACCCATAAATGTCGGGCCGTGCATTAAAGCCTTTTCCGGCGCGTCACTGTAAAAGCCGTTAAAAACCTTATGATTGGCAACGGTTACGGCATGGCCTATATAGCCTCCGGTAAGAGCTTTTCCAAGCACTATAATATCCGGCAGCACCAAGTCGGCCACAAACCTGTTCCCCGTTCTGCCAAAGCCTGTAGCAACCTCGTCAAATATCAGCAGCACGCCATACTTATCGCATAATTCACGCGCTCTTTTCAAGAATGATACATCATACATTCTCATTCCGCCCGCTCCCTGCAAAAGCGGTTCTACAATAAAGCAATTCAGCTCACTGTGATATTTTTCAAACGCTGCCTCTAAAGCGGGTATCTTTGTAGGAATATGTATGCAGTATCTTTTCTCGCCGTAGGCTTCAAGTATGAAATGATAATCCTCATCATCTCCCACTTCCATTGCTTTGAATGTATCGCCGTGATACGCGTGCGTAAGCGCGAGCACCTTTGTCCTTTTTAAATCGCCCTTATTTACATAGTATTGCAAAGCCATTTTCAGAGAAACCTCCACCGCCACGCTTCCCGAATCCGAAAAAAAGCAGTAGTCCAAATCGCCCGGCAGCCATGCGGCAAGCTTTTCGGAAAGTCTCTGCACAGGCTCATGTGTTAGCCCTCCGAGCATAACATGCGCAAACTTCTTTGCCTGCTCTGTAATGGCATTATTAATCTCCGGATTTTTATATCCGTGTATTACGCTCCACCACGAGGATACGGAGTCAATCATTTTATTGTCCTCGGTATAAAGATATACTCCTTCGGCGTCAATTATTTTATACGGAGCCTTCATCGTTTTCATCTGCTCGTACGGATACCAAATCATGTCACAATCTCCTCATATATTTCTTTTAAAATCTCAATGTCTGTATCAAGCTCCGTGTCTCCCCTGTGTACCTTTGCGATAACGGGGATACCCGTCATTTCCTCGACCATTTTCACATTATCCTCCATGATAATGTCGCCGTCGATAAAATTGTTAAAAATAATACCGTTTATTTTCATTCCGTGCCCGCGCATATAAAAATCCGTGAGCACCACGGAATTTATCGTTCCCAATCCCGCGTCGGCGACAAGCAGAGTTGAAAGTCCCAATTCCTTTACTATGTCCTCAAGCATTATTTTTTTATCGTATCTTATAGGACAGACAATACCTCCGCTACCCTCTACGGTTATATATTCATATCTGCGGCACATATTATAAAAATCGCGCTTAACCTTACTCATCTCCACAGGGTTCCCCTCGACAAGCGCGGCTAAATGCGGTGAGTACGCGTTCTCATATATATATGAAACATAATCCTCCGGTCTGCCGCCAATACCCGCCATATCGCAAACAAATTCCGCGTCGCCCGGCTCAAGTCTGCCGTTTCTTTTTACCGCGCCGGACAACGCCGCCTTATAATATCCCGCGTCAGCTCCACAATCACGCAGCTTCTTTACCACCAGTCCCGTAACATAGGTTTTGCCGATGTCAGTTCCGGTGCCGGTTATAAAAATACCCTTTGCCATAGCCTTAACCTCTTTTCAATATAGGAAGCGCACAGACACATGCTATATGTCTTGCCGTTTTTCATAACGATTTCCTTCCAAGCCAATATTTTGTTAAATTATAGCACAGTTCCGTCGTTTTGTCAACCATGTAATATTAATATAGGTTTACAATTCGCGTAATAAACGACGTTTTATGTTTGCGCGGAATTTATTGCGATTGGCCGCGAATTCCCTTATGATTTAAACGGATATATACCCCGACGCATATCAACGCCGAAAGCAGCGAGCCGAGCGGAGCGGCCAGACCCATCGGAAATAACGTATCAGGATACAAAACCGACGCCGCGTATGCTCCCGGTATTCTCACAAGCACAATCGCGGCAATATTATGTAAAAATGAGACGGACGATTTTTTATACGCGCAAAAATACCCGCTAAAGCAAAAATGCACTCCCGCAATCGCGCAGTCAAATACATATGCCCTGAGATATTGCGCTCCCATAAGTATTACACAGCTCTCACTGTTGGCGAAAAGAGCTATTATCGCACCCGTTCTTATATAGCATATGCCCGTAAATATGGTTCCCGACAACAGGCATATGCCGATGGCATAATACAAAGTCCTCCGTGCCCGCTCATGCCGCCCCGCGCCCGCGTTCTGCGCCGCAATAGTCGAAACCGCCGACAGCATCGATGACGGAACCAGGAACATAAAACCTATAAGCTTTTCCACTATGCCCACTGCCGCGGCGGCATCTACACCCCGCCTGTTGGCTATAACGGTAATGGTCAGAAATGCAATCTGAATACATCCGTCCTGCACAGCTATGGGGAACCCGACTCTTAGAATGTCCTTAAACATCCTTTTTTCTATCTTAAAGCTTATCTTGCCAATATATGTGGCAGCACGCGCGAATTTTGAATACAGCAGTGCCGTTATAACGCTTATCGCCTGCGATATAACCGTGGCTGCCGCCGCGCCTGTCGCGCCCATATCAAACGGTCCGATAAAAAGATAGTCCAGTCCTATATTTACAATACCGGCAAGAGCGACAAAACACATCGGCGTTTTCGAGTCTCCCATGCCCCGAAAAATGCTGCTTATAACGTTATACGCGGTGATAAATATTATGCCCGTAAAGCAAATACGCAAATAGCTTCCCGACTCATCCCACGCCTCGGCGGGCACGGAAAGGGCGCGCATAATCGCATTTGTAAACAGCAACAAAGCCGCTGTTGCAATAACGGCAAACGCGGCAAAAATAATTATAGTATTACCTATCGCCCTGCGCACGGATTTGTTATCCTTTGCGCCGACAGCGCGGCTGATTATAACGGTGGTTCCCATCGCAAGCCCGACCGTAATTACGGTAATCATATGCATAACCTGACTCCCCACGGATACCGCCGTAATGGAAGGCGCGCCGTTAAACCGTCCTATTATGTATAAATCCGCAAGGCCGTAGAATGTCTGTAAAAAACACGCTACAAGATACGGAACCGAAAAACGCAATAAGTTTTTTAATATGCTTCCCTGTGTAAAATTATTATTTATGACCGAATTCATGAAAATTCCTCTTTTTTCATTCTGTATTAGCTATAGATATTCTATCAAAAACATCCGCATACGTCAATACTTATTGCAAATTCGTCTTTCATTAATTAAGTTAAAATAAACATTTTACAGCGTGTGCCTCAGCCCCACCGCTTCGCAGTGCCGCGCAAACTCCGTCACGCTTTCGCCATCGACAAAGCCCCTGTCAAGGTTGCGCCTGATGTTTTCCCGCCTGTGCGTCAGTACATCGAACCAGCGGTATACTGCGGCGAACGGATACATCCACCCATGCCGCGCCACAATTTTATATCGGAGCGACAAGGTGTCCTTTTCCGGAAAAACGGCGCGGAAAAGCGTTTTTATCCGTGCGACTGTATATCCTCCGTTTTCCGTTTCCCTGTAAACTCGCGAGCTGTCCGCTCTCTCCTTAGTGCCCCATGCTCCGCTGTTTAATATGTAATACGCCATCTCTTTTGTTTCCCCGTCATATCCCCCGTCACCGAACCACGCTTCTGCAAGCCGCGATAATATGCTTTCAAATCGGGTTAGACCGAGCTTAGCGAGCTCCGTCTCTATGTATTGTCTGTTCATTTCCGCTTTATGGCGCATAACGTAATTATCCGCAACATGCTTTATTCCCGCTCCGCCGTTAAGATAATGCTTTGCCGTATGCGCCGCCGTATACACATATAAATCCTCAGTCGCCATTTCGTATCTGTGATTATACCCCGGCTTCCTTTTCGC
>CANRAG010000172.1 GCA_947628515.1 uncultured Clostridia bacterium
TTGGAATGATGTTTATGATGAACAGTGCTTGTGGATTCAGCAAAGGAGTGATGAGTATGCAAAATAAATCTACAGATAAAGCATATAAAGAAGTTTATAATGAAGAAGATTTTGTTAATTTAAAATCCGGTACATATTATGATGAAGTAGTTAAACAGTATGGCGGAACGGATGATGGTTGGGGGAATTTGATTTACCCATTGGAAAACGGCAAAATGCTGCTTGTTTCTATCTCTATTAATAAGCAGGTATTATTTATAGAGACAATACAAGAAGATGAATTTAGTCGATGTCCAGATTGGGAAGAACGGGAAAAAAGAGAAAATAATGGCAAATCGGAAATGCGGCATAGCAGATCAGATTTCGCAAAGATAAAAGAAGGAATGTCATTTGACGAGGTTGAGAGTATACTTGGATCAGATTATACATTGATAGGAAACGGATTTACTATCGCAAAATACTTAACGGAGGATTTTAACTGGGTTATCATCAGCTGCGGACAGGGTGATAAAGTAAAGAATGTTTCTTTTGCCGAATAACACGAACAATGTAACACAAGTGGTCTCGAACCGACCCCGCGTGTTAATAAGCAAGCTTAAATAAAAATGGTGTATTGACTTATATATGACTATGTAATATAATTAATTTAAATTTCGAAAGAATTGATGAACAAATGAATTTTAATATTCCGTATGATAAAAAAATACGAGTTATTTTGGACACTGATTTAAAAAATGAAGTTGACGATCAGTTTGCCCTTGCCCACGCCATGCTTACCGAATCGTTTGATATAAGAGCGGTGATCCCTGCCCATTTTGGCGAGTCAAAGTCCAAAACAAGCCAAAAGGACAGCCATGACGAGGCCGTGCTTGTTCTGAGCAAAATGGGAATGTTAAACGACGTGCCGCTTTTTGACGGAGCTGCGCATGCTATTCCCGATGAAAAAACTCCGGCTCCATCCGCGGGCGCGGATATTATAATCAAAGAGGCAATGAGCGATGATAAACGTCCGCTTTATATTTCGTTTTTGGGCCCGCTTACCGATATGGCGTCCGCGCTGCTTATTGAGCCGAAGATCGCGGAAAGAAATATAACGGTTATATGGATCGGCGGAGGCGATTATCCCGACGGCGGCTGGGAATATAATCTAAAAAATGATATTTGCGCCGCGAATGTGGTGTTTAAGTCAAGCGTCAGATTGTGGCAAGTCCCGCGAAACGCGTACCGCATGATGCCGGTATCGTTTGCGGAGCTTTACGATAAAGTATATCCTTGCGGCGAGATCGGAAAGTATCTTGCCGAGAATGTAGTCGGCTTCAACAATGCCGCGGCGTCGCGACCCGTGGAATACCGCATACTCGGCGATTCACCGGCAGTTGGACTTATGATGTTCGACGGCTGCGGCGAGTGGGCGGAGCTTCCGGCTCCCGAGTTCGGTCTTGATATGAAATATGTTCACAGCAAAAATCACAGAGCGGTACGGGTCTATAAAAATATCGATCCCCGTTTTATACTTGAGGACTTTTATGCAAAGCTTAAATCGGCTTATATGTGATATAAATCAATAATTTTGTGTATATCGTTAAGAAGAACTCAAAATGCCGCTGTATCCGAACGGAAACACAAAGGAACGCAATGGGGACCGTCGGAGCTTACTTAAAAAGTCGATGAATCCCGAAAAATATTCAAAAAAACATGGTAATGCGGCTCGAAATATGGTATAACAAATACACGAGAGAACCGACCCCGCGTGTTGCTTCATCGATAAAGCGGGGAATAAGATGTTCGACAGAGTTTTTCCGCGGGCATATCCTTTCTCGGAGGGTGTGGCATGTGTACAAATTTGCGGTACATATGTCCCTTCAAGGAATGAAAAAAATGTGTATACATATATTGACAGATCGGGAGAATATGCCACGGAGCAACGCTTTGATTATGCCGACTCCTTCAAGGATGGAAAGGCTATTGTAACAAAAGACGGTGTTAGGGGATATATTGATAGAAATTTCGAGTTCCATGCCGAATAACAGGGACGATGAACACACGGGGACGGTTAGAGACCACTAAGAAATACACGAGAGAACCGGCCCCGCGTGTTGAGAGACCACTAAGAAATACACGAGAGAACCGGCCCCGCGTGTTGGTTCTATTGTAACAGAAAGGATGCGAAAACAATGAGAGCAAAACTTATTATAATCGTAGTTATAGCAATCATATGCGCATCTGCTGTTTATATAATACTGAACATTGCCGATAACAGAGAATATAGTGATGTGAGCGTTGAAAATGAACTTACGACAATATCTGATTGTGTTGAATGTGCTAAATCAGTTCTTAATATCAAGGATGAAGATGTTTATTTAAGCGATTTCAACATCACATATGATAGTTATAAAAGCAAGTATGCCAAGAGTGTTAACATTAGCTTTGTTTCAATAAACGAACTTCGATTTTTATCCCCATATACACTGTATAGTATCACGTTGGATATAAAAAATGGAGTTGCGACAGGAATCAGCAAAGAATACTGTAAATATATAGTCTATGATGATTTGAATTTTAAAAAATGGAAACTCGATTTAGATAGTGCGCTAACCGATGAAAAAGTTAAGGAAACTTTAAAAAATCATGAAATAATGCAGAGTTCCGAGATTAAAATAATAACTTATAACTACGCATGGGATTATATATTTACAAATAGCGAGAATCAGAGCGTTAGGGTGAAAGTAAATCCATTATAGTGTGGAATACGCAGGGACGGAGATGTTGTGCTATGGAGTGTAGTAATTTTGGTAAATACTACAATACACGAGATAACCGACCCCGCATGTTGCAAAACATACAGAGAGGAGGCAGGAGTTATGAAAAAAAGATATATTATATGTATTTGCTTAATTGCGGCTATCACGATTATAATGTCATATTTCAAATGGCAATTTAAAAAAATTGAAATTTCCAAATCCCCGTATATTTCAAATAAGAAACAGTTTATGGAAATTTTCAATCAAAATAATGACTTATTTAACAAATTTGTAGAGATTATTGAGAATACAGGAGTAGACAAAGATATAATATATCAGTATAATTCGTCAACAAATTCAATGGATATTGGTATTAATAATGATGAGATACAAAATATAGTAAGCGAAATGGTTTTAAACGTTGGAATTACTAATATTGAGAAGTATGGCGAATATATTACATTATATCAATATGAGCCGATTGCTTTCAGTGATATAAAAATAGGTATGAAATACAGTATTAGTGATAAAGCTTGGACATATTATTATGACCATAATTATGATGATTGTTGCCATGACCATAAAGTTGTATATAGGGTGTATGATTTTTTGTTTAACTAAAACAGGCACTTTTTAAGTGGTCTCGAACCGACCCCACGTGTTACACCGAGTAATTGAGGAGGGAACTATAGTGAAAAAATGTATTTCAATAATAACAGTAGTTGTGATAAGTTTGTTAACATCAACAGCATTGGCGGGAAATGTGGATTATACGTTGGGCTCATACTACCAATTAGGACGATATAATAATGAACCAATAATATGGCGCTGTGTAAGTACTGATGATGAAAACGGTGTTCTTATGGTGAGCGATAAGGTATTGTGTTTTAAACCGGCTAACGCGGGACCTATGGATTCGCCGAAAAGTCTTAGTTGCAAGGATATATATGGAAACAATTTTTGGGAGGAAACCACTATACGAGCTTGGCTCAATTCAACTGCTGATTCCGGAAATGTTCAATGGCCGGTATATCCGCCGGATGAGTACCGTTTACCGAACAAGTCATATGACAGCGAAGCCGGATTTTTGTATGATGATAATTTTTCGGCATCGGAAAAAAGCGTAATGAAGTCTGTTAGCCAATGGCAGGCTTTACCCGGAAATAAGTTGAGCTTAACACAAAACGGTACCGCTTATCAGTATATAATTAACTATGGTTATCCCAAAGGTCACGGCGAATATCAAAATGTGGGTAGACTTGGATTAGAGGACTTAAAAGATGGCTTTAAAGGAGCGATGTATCGCTTAAGCGATACTGTATTTCTTATGAATGAGCCGCAGGCATATGATGTATATAAAGTATTGGGAAAAATTGACGCTGAATCAGTGGTTGAATATAGCGGCGACGAATATATATTTTCTACGGCTGGCTCGTATTGCTATTGGCTTAGGTCACCGGGAAACAGTGTTTATTCAGAGGATGGAAATACTGATAATACTATGCTGAATGACATATCAGGTAATCTGGGGTATGGGAGTTATTTAGCTAAGAATTATACAGCAAAACCACTTGGAATCCGCCCGGCGTTTTATCTGAACGAGAATACCGCCCGCATTGTATCCGGCAGTGGAACAGAGGATGACCCATATGTATTGGACGGTGAAGAGCAAGACGGAATAACTGTATTTACCAATGCCGGTCAGGTTGATTTTGATGTAGAGCCGATAACTGAAAATGACCGCACCTT
>CANRAG010000173.1 GCA_947628515.1 uncultured Clostridia bacterium
GACGGGACAAAGCGCCGCGGCATGCTTACGCAGCTCCTCGCCCGCCGCTGTAAGCGCTCTTTGCATATTATCCCCTTCCGAAAGTTTCGCCAGCTCGTCCATAACGCCGTCGATCCCGCTGACATTGATTGAAATATTCATCTCTCCAACCTCCCCATCAAAATTCCCATAGAAAAACCGCCTTGATTTCTCAAAGCGGCTTCCGTAAAATCGCATTTTGGCGGGTGTGCCCTCCCCCGCATTTCTTTTGACCCAAAGGGTGCGTAGCAGCACAAATCTCTACTTCAAAATGCTCTTTTATTATATATATATTATATCATATTTATTCCTTTTTGTAAAGTACTTTATTCTTTCTTTCCAGCTTTGCAAGATTCTTATCCCTAATCCGATAGGCTGTCATAACGGAATTTTTCAAACCTGACTTATCAGAACTTAATGCTAATCTCAAAACCACATTCATATTTGTTGACGGTAAACGTTTCGCCATAAAAACAGTGCCCGCATTTTTACCGTCTTTTATTATACTCTCCGGATTTTGTATAATATCTTTAGCATATTTTTCAAATAATTCATAGTCCTCCGGATGCTGCTCCTTTATATGATCCGTACGCTCATTCGTTATTATTGTATCACTTGTCTGAATTTTACCAAATTCTTTTTCAAGCAAAGAGGTGTCTATGTGTCCTAATCTAATATATTCAAGCACATCATCACCCCTCATACTCATTATACCACTTCCGCCGGATTTGTCAACGGTTTTTTTCTTGCCGCGCTCGTTGCGATTTTGAGAATACTCCTTCACATGCGTTTCCATTGCCTGTTTCTGCTCCGGTGACAACCCTGCTTTCCATTGCTCGAACGTGACATTACCGTTTACGATGTAGCTCTCGCCTTCGATAAATTGCCCGTCCTTCCAAAAGCTCTTTGCCGGATCCCGTGCCCGCCGCGCGCCTATGTTAAAATCGCCTATGACCGTGACGCAGCGGCAGTTCGGGTGAATTATCGGCGCGTTCACACCCGGAATACGCTCGGCAATGTTAAATGTCCTGCCGTCAAGGCTTCCGCACACGTCGCAGGTCCGCTCCGACAGCGCTGCAAGGAACGTGTACTTTTCCGCTCCCGCCTCCTCGTATGCTGTAACGCGCCCTTCTTCGCGGAAATGTCCGACCTCGGAGCGAACGAGCCGCTCTGTGACGTATCTGACGCTTTTACCGTCTGTCGCCGTCGCGAAATCTTCGAGCCGCTGCGCCATTTGGTCTATAGTCATTTGTCCGGCAATGCCTCGCTCTATCGTGTCTTGAAGCGTCTTTATAAAATCGGCGTTGTTTTTCCAAACGCGGCTTGAATAGTTGGAGCCGAGCCATTGCGCCTCGGAGAGCTGCTTTATAGTCCGCTTCGGCAAAAGCGCAAAATCAACGCCGTAATTGAACCCTTTTGCGGTATCGTATATCGTGGTATAGTATGCGGTGTTTATGACCTTTTCCGCCGCCTTTGCAATAATCGCCTTTTCCGCCGCTCCCGCCTTTTTCATTTCTATGTAAATACGCTGCTTAACGCCCTCAAGCCTCGTCATTCTCGCGCCGTAAGCCTGTGCGTTTATCCTCGCCGCGTATTCGGCAGCCTCCTCGTCGGTTTCGGCGGCTTCGAGCAGCGCCATAAGCTCGCCGTATTGCTTATCCTGCTCCGCATGCGCCAAAAGCTCCCGCGCCTTTGCCTCGTCTATGCCGCTCGTCCTTACATATTCGGCGAATATCCCGCGAATACTGCTGTTTATATCGTCGATCGCCGTTTCATACAGTCTTATTATCCGTTCCGCCGCGTCGCCGGCGTATTCTTGACATTCCGCCTCTATTGCCGCCGCGCGGGCAGCCCAATATTCTTCACTCCTCATCTGTGCCTGCTTCCGCCGCGCTTGTCCTTATCGGTTGCCGCAGCGCCCATAATTCATCTGTCTTTGCCGCCTGTTCATCTCGCACGAGCGCAGCCTCCTCCGCCGCGTCGGTCACAAAATCGAGCTGAGACAGCTTTGTTTCGAGCGAAACGGTATCGGCTAAGTAGTTTATCATCTGCGCGTTTTCGAGGTTGTTAACGGGCAAGTTATGCGTAAATACAACGTCAACACGATGCAGCGGAACAATGCTCATGCTCTCAGAGAGCGACAAGTAGTGATTATACATCTCAAATCTATTTTTCAAGGATTCCGAGATCATTTCTTCCTTGTTTTTTATCATCTGCTCAAAACCGAGCAGCTTGTATCGTATCGCGACGCCCGACTGTGTTCCGGAGAATTTTTCATCCGTGAGGTCGGGAACCATGGAAAATCTGTGTATATCCTCTTTTACATCATCGCGCAGCGTTTTAACGTCCGATTCGGTCATTATCTTGTTGAGATATTTCGCGTCCGAACCCTCGTCGCCGAGCAGTATCCGCTCCCGCTTGAGCTTTGCCGCGTCATCGCTGTTTAAAACCATGTTTCTTGCGAACAGAAACGAGTTGACAAAATCCTCCTTGTCGTTTACTCTCTCGCTTTGCAGCTTGTTGTATGCGTCAATTAACGGGATAAGCTGCTCATAGTCTCCCTGCCGTTCTTCGTTGTTGCGGTATTCTATAAGCGGAACGGAACCGAAATAATGCTCTGTCTCGCTTGTCAGCCGCATTCCTTCCCATGCGTCGGTGTCGTTCTCGTATGTTTGCGCGAGCGTATCGGTGTACACGTTGCAGACGCAGCCCGAAACCGCGCCGTCAAGATTAAACGTGCGGTAACAGTACACACCGAACAACGGTATGTGCGTACAGTCGTCATTATATACCACAAACGCGCTCACGGGGCTTATAAACGCGCTTCTCGGCCGGCTGTCGGCGTCGGCGTAAATAAGCTCGTAGGCTCTGCCGTATATGCCCGCAAGCTTGACCAGCTCGCCGTCCGTGTGCTCTATGTTCTGCTCGGTATACGCGTCCTTCACGGGTTCTATATCGAACCCCTCCGACGCCTCGTATTTTACCGGCACGCCCACGAGATAGGCTCTCGCGACGTCAACGACGTACTTTGCATGATTGCATACCACTCTGTTGTTTGCCGCCGTCTTAATGTCTTTCTCGCAGTTTAAAATATCATGTCTGCCGAGGTAGTAGTTATACAGCTTCACAAAACGCGGTATTTCCGCCTCGTGTTTGCGTATCAGCTTCGCTATTATCTCGACCGTTATCCCGTCTTTTATAATTCTCTCGTCAATAATCATCCGTAACCCTCCTTATTCCGATTATCCGTAAAATTCCTTTCTGCTCGGTATCCGCGCGCGTCTGCGCGTCGTCTCGTCGTTCAGACTGTATCGTACCGCGTCTATGGCGTGATTGTTTTTATCGGGGTATCCGTCCTTGAACCCGTCGCTGCCGTCCGGTTCCAGCTCGTAATTAAGAAACTCTTCCGCCGCCTTGGGGCATCTCACGTTGTCGATTATTATACCTTCCAGCGATTGCAAAAACTTTATCCCGTATTCAACACTGTCAGGCCCCTTTTTCGCGCCCTTTGCGGGCAGACCGTACTCTTTAAACTCTGCTATTGATTTAGGCTCCGCGCTGTCGCAGTATATCGTCTGCTTATACGCGCCCTTTTCCTTGATGATCGCCGCCGCGCGCTCGTTTGACAACCCGACCTTGTAAATCTCATCAAACAAATACAGCCGTTTATGCTTGCCGTCGTAGTGCCCGATAATATACACGAACGGATCCGCCGCGTACCCGAAATCGACGCCGCGCCTGATTTTGTCAAACGCTTCCGTTTCCTCGTCGGTAATGCGGCGAATAATGACGTTTGTAAACACTTCGCCGCCCGTGCCCGTGACCTCGCCCAGATATTCATGCCTGTACGCGTCGGGATTTACCTTTTTCAAATGCTCCGCCTCAATAAAGAATTGCGGGCCGAGCCAGTCCTTCGGCACCGTCAGATAATCGCTTGAATGTACTTGCTTGTCGGGGCTTGATATGAGCGTCTCTTTGTTCACCCAGTTGCTTTGCGAACGCGGCGGGTTGTAGCTGTAGAATACGTCGAACTTAGCTCCGCCTCGCATAAGAGATTGATTTATTATGCGTATTTCGGCAATGCCCGCAAACTCGTCGCATTCCTCATACCACACATAACGTATATATCCCTTTGCAACCTTGGTTGATTTTAACTTTTTCGGCTTGTCCGCCCCGCGGAACAGTATTTTTTGCCCCGTGGGCTTGTATATAAGCTCAAGCGGTGACATTTTCATCTGCCAATATTCCGATACTCCGAGCTTGTCTATCGCCCATACAAGTTGTTCATAGACCGATTCTTTCAGTGTAACTCCGACCTTTCGGATAACGACGGCGTTTGCGTCGCGGTCTGTCATAATTCCGAGAACGATCTCAATCGAAACGAACGAGGACTTACACGAGCCTCTTCCGCCCTTAAGCCAGTGATGCGTATACTTC
>CANRAG010000174.1 GCA_947628515.1 uncultured Clostridia bacterium
GTGCTTGTGGCGTACATATTATGCGAGGGGTACGTCGACGCAAAGGCGCTTGACGGGAGCGGAAACAAGAGCGCCGAGGACGGAAATACACCGGGCGAGAGCGACGAGGATAAGACGAACGCGCTATGAAAAAGGGCTTATTTTCAAAGATAACGGTGGCGTTCTGCATAGTTGAAATGGCGGTAATGCAGATATGGGCAATGCGCATAGCGTCGCATAACGCATTTTTGACAACGGGGCTTTTAACCGTCAATCACAGTGTATTCGGCGGCGAGCTGCTGCTGTTGTGCCTGAAGCGGATATTTGCAAGAAGTGACGAAAAACAGGAAAAGTCGGATGAATAAGCTTTATAGAACGAAAAAGGAGATATTTAATTATGAGTATTATGAAAGTTACAAACTTAAAGGAAACTGCGAAAATGATGAGTTCTGCCGATTACAAGGAGCGGTTCAAGGCGGAGTATTACCAGACAGCAATACGCTACGAGAAACTCAACGCAATGCTCAAACAATGGGATAACGGCACTTTAGAGTTTGAGCCGACGTGTCCGAGAAGCACTTACAATATACAAATAGTGACCATGACTGACTATCTTGCTATCCTTGAAGCAAGAGCTGTCATGGAAGGTATTGAATTGTAAAAAGTAGATTTTAAAATCGAAAAGGAGTGTAAGCTATGACGGCGATTGATAAGCTGATACAGATAGCCCAAAAGGAAGTGGGTTATCTTGAAAAGAAGAACGGGAACAACTTATATGACAAGACCGCAAACGCGGGTCAGAACAATTACACAAAATACTGGGCGGATATCAAGCCGAGCTATCAGGGACAGCCGTGGTGCGCGTGTTTCGTGACATGGTGCTTTGTACAAGCGTTCGGCAAAGACGCGGCGGCAAAGCTGCTGAAGCATTTTCCGTATGTGTACTGCCCGACAATGGCGAGCCTGTTCACGCTCAACGCGAACCCGAAACGCGGCGATATAGTGATATTCAAGCATAGTGGCACATTCACGCATACGGGTATCGTTACCGGCGTTAACGGCGACTATTTCACAACTATCGAGGGCAACACATCGGGCGGCGGCATGATAATCGCCAACGGCGGCGCGGTATGCAGCAAAGCATATTACAACAGCAATCTGCCGGGGACAAAGTTTTGCAGACCGGCATATGATGAGATCAATGAAAGCGAGGGACTTACCATGACACAGTACGAGGAATTAAAGACGGCAATAGCGGAGCTTGCTAAAAAGAACGCCGCGCAGGACGATATTATAAATATTGTTGGAAAAGAGATTGCCGGCATAAAAGCAGAGCTGTCCGAGCGGACAGGCTATTACAACCACATAGATGAGAATATGGACGCGAGCTACAGACCGACAATACAGAAGCTTGTCGGAAAGAAGCTCTTGCAGGGCAACGAAAACGGTGAATTGAGGCTGACAACCGACATGATGAGGATATTGACAATTCTGGATAGAACCGGAGTATTCGGATAATATTTGTTGTATGTCCCGTCCTGTGGATAATTAAATCTATTGTTATTTAGCAAAAGGAGTATGGCGGTCCAAACGGAGAACTCGGAGCGTCTCTGCGCTATTTGTCACAAAGGTACACAATGCCGGATGAGATTACAAAAGGATTATTGACGGACATAGGCGTGGAGGAACTGGGACACCTTGAAATGGTGGGCACTCTCGTAAGGCAGCTTTCGGAATGCGAGCCGGCGGAGGAATGGGTTAAGATGGGCTCATGGGAGTACTATGCAGATAACGGCGCATCGGTATATCCGCAGAACTCACAGGGCTCGCCCTTTAATGCGGCGTCCATTGCCGTGACGGGCGACGCGCTCACAAACCTGTATGAGGATCTTGCGGCGGAGCAGAAGGCGCGCGCCGTTTATGATAATATCCTTCGTTTAAGCGACGATCCGGACGTGAACGAGGTAATAAAGTTCCTGCGCGAACGCGAGGTAGTGCATTTCCAGCGTTTCGGTGAAGCGCTCGATAATTTGCAGAGCAAGATGAAAAATAAAAAGGTTATGGGAACCGGTATGAAATGATGTGATTAAAAATCACGGCGGAGCTTTTGTTGTCTGTCGGCGCGCGGGTATATGCGCGCCGACAGACGGCTTAGTTGCTTGTAGAGCCGAAGCCGCCGTTTCTTACGCCGTCGGAGTCGTCGTCGAGGGTTATGCCGTATTCGATAAATATGCCCTGGCAGAAACCGTCGCCGCGTTTTAGTATGACGGTTTTGTTTTCTTTTGAGTCGTTCGTTATCTTACAGAAAATATGTCCTTCGTTGTCACTGTAGTAGTAGTCGCTGTCGATAATGCCTACGGTGTTATTCATCTGAAGTCGGAATTTGAAGCCGAGCCCGCTTCTGGGATAAAGCTTCAGCACCCATTCCGGCTCCATCCATACGCGTATACCGGTGGGGATTTTTATTGTTTTCCCCGCCTCCAATGTGAAGCCTTCGGGAGTGCGGAAATCGTATCCCGCCGAGCCTTTTGTGGCGCGTTTGGGAAGCGTTATATTATCATATATCTCCCTTGCGTCGCATCCGGGAAAGGCTTCCTCGCACGCGGGCGCGAACTGTTCAAACGATACCTTTTCAAATTTTGCTATTCTTTTCATCTGTTATTCTCCCCTTGTATATACGTGTTTTTTGCATACGGGAATCATGCTGTCAAGACTTTTCCATATGTGCACACAGGCCGCGTCATATTCGGACATGTCCGTTTTATCATAGTCCACCGCATATTCCGTTTCACCGTTTTTGAGCCCTTTTAAAATTACCGTGGGAGTTATGCCACCCATATCCAGAACGCCCGCTCCGTAGGCTTTGCCGTATTCGGCGGGGAACGGTTTAGCGTACGCTTTCAGCATACTGTTTACGTCGTGCGGCGAGAGCCACGGGTATTTTGTCATAAGCAGCGCGGCGGAAGCCGTGGCAAACGGGCATGACATAGACGTGCCGGTCAGCTCGCCGTAGCTCCCCTTATTTACCGGGTAGGTGCTGTATATTTTCGTGCCGGGCGCCGCAATGTCGATTACCGAGCCGTAATTTGAGCTTTTTGTGTTTATGCCGCCGTCCGGTTGTGAGTTTGCCACAGTTATGGCGCTTTCCATGAACCCCGGAAACACCTTGTCCGCATTGAGCGCGCCGTTGCCGGCGGCAATGCATATGGTTATACCGCTTTGCTCCGCGTTATCGAATAATTCACCGAAGGTTGTCTTTAGAATACCAACCTTTTCATCATCCAATTCGGTGTCGGTGGCTATACTGATGTTTATTATGTCCGCTTTGAGTTCAAGAGCCTTTTCTATTCCGGCTTTAAAGAACTTTGTATCTGTGTTTCCATACTTGTCAGTTATCTTAATGGGCACAAGCGTGACGTTTTCGGGCGTATTGTCCGCTATAATTCCGGCGACATGCGTCCCGTGATGATTGTCGTCGAACGGGTCCGTATCATTGTTGCGGCAATCGTACCCTCTTGATATATCCACTCTGTTTTCTAAAAACGGATGGGTATAATCAATTCCCGAATCTATAACAGCGACGGTAATCTTCGGCATATCGTCCGTAGAAGCGTATTTTGTTTCAAGCCGCTCTTTGAAAATATCCGAACCGATACCGCGCGCGCCCCATGAAAGGTACGGCGCATAGGTAGTATCCGGCGTCACATACGCGACGGACAGTTCTTCGTTGCGGCAGGCGGAAATACCGATTTTGGCGTAGTATTCATATGCCGCGTCCGCCGCCCGTTTTGTTTCGTATATAAGCGTATGTATGGAATATTTGTCGCATATATCGTATGCCGCGCCACGCGCGTCAAGCTCGCCGTCATATCGGACAAGAAGCATACGGTCATCTATATCCTTTTCCGTATCATCCGCAACTGACATTTGCCGCGTATCGGTTATGCCGAACAGTACGTTAAGGTATTCTTCAGCCGTATCGGTATGTATACTCTCCGCCGAAGCGGTAAGACTGAACAGCGCGAACAAAATACATAAATTAACAATTACCCTTTTCATTTATATCTCCCTCGGACATGTTATCATATACTATTATAACGCAAATACCGCATAAAATCAAGGGTAAACTTAAAATCAACACAGAAAGGAAATCTGTGCATTAATACACAGATATATATAAATAAATTATTGACTTTTTTATAGCGGAATTGTATACTTGATAATCTCAAGTTTGACAGTCAAAAGACCGAGAATGGCATAGCTAAGCCAAAATCTCGGTCTTTTTAGGTGCAAAAA
>CANRAG010000175.1 GCA_947628515.1 uncultured Clostridia bacterium
GTTGTTAAAAACTCTGTGAGGATTTCATCGGCATTTTTCTCGGCGTTTATTGCCGTGGGGCTCGGGCTGTTCATGGGCATTGGCGAGGGCGTGTTCTACGGCTCTGCAAACAATGCGGTAAAATCCGCGGCAATCGGGGCGGGAATATCGCTCGCGCTCGGATTTATAAGCGGATACATTGCGCAGGCGCTGTATACGATGCTGCTAACTGACACGTCATCGGCTGTGGCAAGCGCGTTCATACGAGGCGTCGGATGGTCGATAATGGGGCTTGGCGTAGGTCTTTCAATCGGTCTTATAAAGCCCGATCCGAAACGGGTTCTGTTCTGCTCGATCGGCGGACTGGGCGGCGGATTTGTCGGCGGATTTCTGTTCAATTTCATTTTTGGAGCGATACAGCTCGGTGAGAATGATACGGGCACGGTAAGCCGCGGTATAGGCATAATCATTATGGCGCTCCTGATAGGTCTGGGCATAGGCCTGCTCGAACAGATTTCAAAACAGGCATGGCTTAAGGTTATACGCGGCGAATTTGAGGGCAAGGAATACCTTGTGTTCTCAGGTACGACAAGTATCGGTAATAACAGCAATAACACGATTGTGCTCTTTAAGGATAAGCTTGTTGGCCCGCACCACTGCGATATAGTTCGCGAGGGCGGCAGGTATGTGCTTATAGACTGCGGGACGCCCATGGGCACCGTGGTAAACGGTATGAGAATACAGCGGCACGTGTTAAGGCGCGGCGACGCTATCGCTGTCGGAAACTCTGTGCTGGTGTTTAACACTAAATAATATCGTACCGCATGCGGTGTGATACTATGGATATTATAACGAAAGGGGCGGGCGGCAATGCTTGACGAGGATGAGAAAAAAGCTGACGAAAGGGAAGAAAAGCCGAAGGATGTAAAGAAAAAGGAGAAGCGCGCGAAAAAAAGCCAACGCGCCGACAGGAAAAAAACTGTGGATGCGGAGAAGCCTGCGGACAATGCCGAAAACGAAGCGGCGGACGACGGAAATGTATTGCCGCAGAATATTCTCATGGTCGGTGAAAAGGTGGATGAAGATAAGAACATCTATATTTCACAGCGTGTATACAGACAGATACACAAGTTTACAGAGGGCAAGACAAAGAATGAAGCGGGCGGAATTCTCGCGGGTAATGTAATAGAGGAATTCGGCAAGACTAATATCATTATAAACGCGTTTATAGAGGCTAAGGACTGCGAGGCAACGCCCACAACTCTTAAATTCACCCATAAGACATGGGAAGGCATACACGCGCAAATGGATAAGAAGTTCAAGGACATGAAGATTGTCGGGTGGATACATACTCATCCTGATTTCGGCATATTCCTTTCAGAGTACGATAAGTTTATTCAGGATAATTTCTTTAAGGAGGATTTTCAGGTAGCGTATGTTGTGGACCCCATTCAGAGTATAGAGGGCTTCTATTTCCGTATTAACGGCAGTATAGAAAGATGCAGGGGCTTTTATATATTTGATAAAATAGGCGCGAAGATTACCGCGGTGAAGCGGGAAGCGCCGGAACCGGAGCCGGATTCGGACAGAAAAAATACATCAGGCCTTAATACGGTCGTGTCGGTAATTCTTGCGCTGATTATAATATTTTTAGGTATTATGAATATACGTCTAAGCAGCAGGGTGAGCAGACTTGAAGCTGCTATTACTGAATTGGGAGGAATGGTTACGCGGCAGATGATGTATCTGCAAGACGCGGCGCCCGCCGAGCCGACCGCGGATAATGACGCGCCCGCCGAGCCGACCGCGGATAACGGCACGACTGATAACGGCGGCGGAGAAATTGATGAATAATTGATTTGATTACAGTAAATATATGGAGGTAAGAGCCATGAATAAATATGTGGGAAAGATATGCCCGTATTGCAAAACGGAAATAAAAAGCGAAGATGAAGTGGTGGTATGCAGTAAGTGTGAAATGCCGCACCATAAGGATTGCTGGGTGAGCAATGCGGGTTGTACGACCTTCGGATGTACCGGGACAATAATGTCGCCGGACGGGCAGCCTGAACAGGCGGCGGAGACGGGGAATATAATATGTCCGTCATGCGGCACGCAAAACGCGGGCAACGCCAAATTCTGCCATAACTGCGGCACAGCAATTGACAGCCAGCAGCAGCGCAATGACTACTATAACGGCGCTCACGCTCCGCAGCCGTCAAATAATGGCGGATATGGGCAGCAGCAACAATATGACCAACAACAATACGGTCAGCAGCAACAGTACGGTCAGCAGCAACAGTACGGTCAGCAGCAACAGTACGACCAACAGCAACAGTACGGACAGCAGTACGGAGGCTATGGTCATAAGCCGGGCTTAAAAGAAATCATGACGATGCACCTGTACACACCCATGGAGCCGGAAACTCAGGATTATATAAAGGATAATGTGCAGTATTATATGCCGAAGTTTTGGGAGATGAAAACATCAAAGAAAAATACAAGCTGGAACTTCGCGTCATTCTTTCTTACCGCCTACTGGCTCATTTACAGAAAGATGTACGCCTATGGATTTATATATTTGGGAGCATGCGCGTTATGCGGGATAATCCCGTTTGTCGGCTCGGTATTGAGTATCATATTGGGAATAGGCGGCGCTGTGCTCGGGGGGATTTACGGCAACTATATATATATGATGGAAGTGGAAAAGCGTATTTCTCAAGAGCGCGCCATGCCGGATATGTATAAGTCTGCTCACCGCGCCAAGAAGAGCGGTACAAATATTGTAGTCCCGCTATGCCTTGCAGGGGGAGTATTCCTTTTGTTTTTTATCCTGTTTATAGTCGTAATGGCAGTGGGTCTTATGGTTATGTAATTAACAAGAGGTGTTAGCGCAATGGATATGGATTTTGAGATAGAAATAGAGGACGATGATAATGAACCGGCCCCCGTCAGGGCAGAGCTGCCCGAAAATTATATCACGGTCGGCACGGTACACGAGGGCGACGTTGAGGTATATATCAGGCAGAGTGTCTATAAGGAGCTTGAGAGTTACTCCGCGGAGGATATATCAAGAGAAAGAGGCGCAATCCTTGTAGGCGATTACAGCGAGAGGGACGGGGTTGTTTCGGTTATTATATCAGGATATATCGAGGCTGAATATACGGATTCATCCTCCGCGACGCTTACCTTCACGCATAAGACATGGGAGTATGTGCACTGCGAGCTTGAAAGGAATTATCCCGACAAAAAGATAATAGGCTGGCAGCATACGCATCCGGATTACGGTGTGTTTCTATCGGGATACGATATGTTCATACATGAAAATTTCTTTAATCTTCCGTTTCAGATTGCATATGTTATTGATCCGGTGCGAAAAAAGCGCGGCTTCTTCCAATGGAAGGGGAGCGAGATAGAGAAGCTTGCGGGTTATCATGTATATGATGAGACAGGCGTGGGCATAGGCCTTGAGGACAATGCCGTAGGCGGTGCGGAGGAAAAGCGCCCGCTAACGCTTAAAATGAAGATAGCGTTTGCGGGATTTGTGGCGTTATGCGCGGCGGCTTCCGCCGTTCTGGGCTGGATTTCGGGACGTATATAAAAATAATAAAAGGAGTGCAAAGCACTCCTTTTATTATGCCGTTATTTAGACATTATTTCTCTGACTTTTTTACAAGTGACTCATACTTATCCGCAGCTGTCTTTTCCGCGAAGCTAAAGAGCTTTTCGGCTCTTGCCGGATTTGAACGTGCAAGCGAGTTATAACGAACCTCACCCATAAGGAATTCCTTATAATCCTTGTTCGGAGCCTTTGAGTCGAGCTGGAACGGGTTCTTGCCCTCATCCGCAAGACGCGGGTCGTATCTGAAGCAGTGCCAGTAACCTGACTCTACCGCAAGCTTCTCCTCTGTCTGCGCCTTTGCCATACCCTTCTTGATACCGTGGTTGATACACGGAGCGTATGCGATGATGAGCGACGGGCCGTTGTAGCTTTCCGCCTCCTTAATAGCTGTGAGACACTGCTGCATGTTGTAGCCCATAGCAACCTGCGCTACGTAGATATAACCGTAACTCATAGCGATTGCCGCGAGATCCTTTTTCTTAACTTCCTTACCCGCAGCGGCAAACTTAGCTATAGCGCCTGTCGGTGTAGCCTTTGACGACTGACCGCCTGTATTTGAATATACCTCTGTGTCGAATACGAGAATATTAATATCCTGTCCCGATGCGAGAACGTGGTCAACACCGCCGAAGCCGATGTCATATGC
>CANRAG010000176.1 GCA_947628515.1 uncultured Clostridia bacterium
CGTATCTCGGCTCGCGTCTCGCGCAGTTCTACGAGCGCGCCGGCCGCGTGACGAACCTTAACGGCTCCGAGGGCGCGCTGTCGGTAATCGGCGCGGTATCGCCGCCGGGCGGCGATATTTCCGAGCCTGTTTCGCAGGCGACGTTAAGAATAGTTAAGGTGTTCTGGGGGCTTGATTCCGAGCTTGCGTATAAGCGCCACTTCCCCGCCATAAACTGGTTAAATTCATACTCGCTCTACACCGACACCGTAGAGGGCTGGTTCACAAAAAACATCGCGCCCGACTGGATGGAGCTGCGAGCGCGGCTCATGCTGCTTTTGCATGAGGAATCGGAGCTTGACGAAATCGTGAAAATGGTCGGTATGGACGCGCTTTCGCCCTCTGACAGAATGAAGCTGGAGGCGGCGCGGTCGATCCGCGAGGACTATCTGCACCAAAACGCGTTCCATGAGGTGGACACCTACACGCCGCCGAAGAAGCAGTATCTTATGATGAAGCTTATTCTTGATTATTACGACCTGTCTATCACCGCAATAGCGCGGGGCGCGGATGTGGAAGCGCTGTCGTCTCTTGCGGTACGCGAGGACATAGGACGGTTCAAGTATCTGCCCGACGACGGTATAGAGATTAGCTACGGTATGATAACAGCCGAGCTAAAAAGACAGATAGAAGAAATAAATTCCGGGAGGGATGAGTAAATGCCCAGAGAGTATAAAACGATTGAGGAGGTCGCCGGCCCGCTTATGCTGGTTCGCGAGGTATCGGGCGTAACGTATAACGAGCTTGGTGAAATCGAGCTGGCAAACGGCGAAAAGCGCCGCTGCAAGGTGCTTGAGGTGGACGGTTCAAACGCGCTTGTGCAGCTTTTTGACAGCGCGACCGGCATTAACCCCGCCACGTCAAAGGTACGTTTTTCCGGACGCGTTATGGAGCTTGGCGTATCGGCGGATATGCTCTCGCGCGTATTCGACGGACTTGGCAGACCGATAGACAACGGCCCCGAAATCCTGCCGGAAAAGCGCATGGATATCAACGGTTTGCCGATGAATCCGGCGGCGCGAAGCTATCCGCAGGAGTTCATCCAGACCGGCGTATCGGCGATAGACGGGCTTAACACGCTCGTAAGGGGTCAGAAGCTGCCCATCTTCTCCGCGTCCGGACTTCCGCACGCGCAGCTTGCGGCGCAGATTGCGCGGCAGGCGAAGGTGCGCGGCACAGACGAGCAGTTTGCCGTTGTGTTCGCGGCGCTCGGCATCACATATGAGGAAGCGGATTATTTCATTCAGTCGTTCCGTGAAACGGGCGCGATTGACAGAACGGTGCTGTTTATTAATCTCGCGAACGATCCGGCGGTGGAGCGCATAGCCACGCCGCGAATGGCTTTGACGGCGGCGGAATATCTCGCGTTCGAGCAAAATATGCACGTTCTTGTAATTATGACCGATATTACAAACTATGCCGACGCCTTAAGAGAGGTTTCGGCGGCGCGTAAGGAGGTGCCGTCCCGACGCGGCTATCCGGGCTATATGTATACCGACCTCGCCACGCTCTACGAAAGAGCGGGCAGGCAGCGCGGCAAGACCGGCTCTATCACAATGATACCCATTCTTACCATGCCCGAGGACGACAAGACGCATCCCATCCCCGACCTCACCGGCTATATCACCGAAGGGCAGATAATCCTTTCGCGCGAGCTTTACAGAAAAAATATCGCGCCGCCCATAGACGTTCTTCCGTCTCTGTCGCGGCTTAAGGATAAGGGTATCGGCGAGGGCAAAACCCGCGCCGATCACGCCGACACGATGAACCAGCTTTTCTCGGCATACGCCCGCGGCAAGGACGCCAAGGAGCTTATGGTAATTCTGGGCGAAGCGGCTTTGACGGAGATAGACAAGAAATACGCGAAGTTCGCCGACGAATTCGAAAAGGAATATGTTTCGCAGGGCTATGACGTAAACCGCGACATCGAGGCGACGCTCGATATAGGCTGGAAGCTGTTAAGGATTTTGCCGCGTTCGGAACTGAAACGTATAAAGGACGAATATCTCGATAAATATTATGAAGAATAAGGAGGGATTGCATTGGCGGGAACAACAGTAAATCCCACGCGTATGGAGCTGACGCGGCTTAAGCGCAAGCTTGTGACCGCAAGACGCGGACATAAGCTGTTAAAGGATAAGCGCGACGAGCTTATGCGCCGCTTTTTGGAGCTTGTAAAGGAAAACAAGGAGCTGCGCCGCAAGGTGGAGCGCGGCATAGCGGCGGCGAATAAGAATTTCGCGCTCGCGGAGGCGGTAATGGGCAGCGCCGCTGTTAAAACCGCGCTTTTGGCGCCGAAGCAGTCCGTAACGGTTGACGCGTCGGGCAGAAATGTAATGAGCGTCAACGTGCCCGTGTTTGACTACAGAACGCGAACCGCCGATAAGAGCGATATTTTCTCTTACGGCTTTGCCGCTACCTCCTCGGACCTCGACACGGCGGTATCGTCGCTGTCGGAGGTGTTTCCGGATATGCTGCGCCTTGCGGAGGTCGAGAAATCCTGCGCGCTCATGGCGGCGGAAATAGAAAAAACCCGTCGGCGCGTGAATGCTCTGGAGCATGTAATGATCCCGGAATATATGGAAAATATCCGTTATATAACGATGAAGCTTGACGAAAACGAGCGCAGCACGCAGATAAGACTTTTGAAGGTCAAGGACATGATGATAAAGAAAAATTTTGAGGAAAAGCACTCGAACCTAACGGAATAATACGCAAAGCGCGCGGCAAGGTCTGCCGCGCGCTTTCATATTGTTTTTTTATTCCATAGGCTCTGATCCGGTTGTTTTTGTACACGGCTCGCATAACGACGTCTGCCCGCCGTCCCACAGGAATGCCGATATTTTATATCTCCCCCCGGTCTTAAAGCCTTCGAAAACAGCCTCCGCCGCGTTGATATGCACGGCGAGCAATTCGCCGTTTTCACCGTACAGCGCGACGTAAAGCACCGCGTTTTCTTCATCCGTCATATATTCGGCCTTATACCCCAACGTTCCGTCGTTATCTGTAATTAACAGATTTACATACGGCTTATCCGGCTGCGGCGTTTCGGACGGTCCCGGTGCTTCCGTCACCTCCGGCGTCGGCGTAGGTGTTGGCGTAGGTGTCGGCGTCGGCGTAGGTGTTGGAGTTGGCGTAGGCGTAGGCGTAGGAGTCGGAGTTGGTGTCGGCGTCGGCGTAGGCGTAGGCTCCGGATCCGGGTCCGTACTCGCGTCAAAATCGTTGAAATCGTATCCCGCCATGAGTATGCCCTCGTATGTAGGAGCTGCCTCGTCGGTATACTCCGTTTCACTGCCCTTCAGCGCTATGCTGACCTTCCCGTCCTTCGGATACGGAACGGAAACTATATAGTCGCCGTATTTATCCGTAGTCCTGTTATATTGAACCCCGTTTACGGTAAACGTTACCTTCTTGTTTGCGGCGTTGGCTGTATCGGTTTTAATCTTGCCGGCTATATTCAATCTGTCGCTTGATTCCGTGTTGTACTTCATAGCAAGCTGTCCTGCCACAGCCACGCCCGAAAAATCGAATATGGTCGAGTTTGAAACCATTTCCTGATCGTTAGCGCCGCTCGGCTCCTTCTGCGCCCAGCACACCGACGAACTTGCGCGTATCATTACCGGATCCCAGTACAAATCGCCTATGCAGCGTCCGCCGAGCACGGTTTTAAGCTTCGCGTAAAGCTCCGTCAAAAACGCGCGCTGTCCCTCCTGACTTTCGCCGTATATGCTCTGATAATAGCCGCTGTCCTTGAGCTGGCCGTCATAGCCATTGTACCTTGTCGCTTTCCAGTTATAGCCCGTTTCCATAATTATAACGTCCTTGTCGTATGTGTTTACGAAGGTGTTAAACTCATTTACAACCGTGTCTATGGAAACGTCCGCGTTATAATACGGATAATACGACACGCCTATCACATCGTAATCAACGTTCTTGTCCTTTACAAGGCTCATAAACGTGCCCCGTGCGCTGACCTTTCCGCCGTTGTCGCTGTGGATGATTATCTTCGCGTCCGGCGCCGTTTCGCGCACGGCCCTTGCGCCCGCGTTCACGAAGCGCTTGAGATAGGCCGCGTTGTTATACAGACCGTTATCGGCGCCGTACTTGTCAAACAATATTCCGACCTGCATTTCGTTTCCTATCGAAACGAACTC
>CANRAG010000177.1 GCA_947628515.1 uncultured Clostridia bacterium
GTTTTGTTTCCGACTCGATAGACGGAGATTTTAGAGGCGGCGATATTGTGCATGATGATATGGGCTTTTTCGGAAACGGAATAGCGCAGGGCGGAATAGTGGACACCCCGGACGGGGATTGGTACATGTTTCTGTTCCAGGACAGGGGCGCGGTAGGCAGAATACCGGTTATACTGCCCTTTGAGTGGCGGAATGGTTTTCCTGTCGTCGGAAATATACCGAAAGCTGTTTCGGTAAAAAGCACAAAACCGGAGTATGTGTACAGTTCGCTTTGGGGGAGCGATGATTTCGCATATAAGCCTCGCGAAAGGCTTAAAAGCTTCTGGCAATGGAATCACAATCCCGATAATGATAATCTGAGCATAGAAAACGGCAGACTGGAAATAACGACGGATCGCGTTTCTCCCAATCTGTGTCATGCAAAAAACACTCTGACACAGCGAAGCGTGTTTCCGCGAAGCCGCGCGGAGGTAATGGTGGACGCATCACGGCTGAACGAGGGCGATTATTGCGGGCTGGCGGCGCTGCAATCAAACTACGCGGCGATCGCCGTGACGAAAAGGGGCGGGAAAATCATGATAGTGATGATGGCGAGGAAAAAGCCTGACGCCGAGAACGCGCACTCCTACAACGGCGGACTGCGCTATGATGACGATACTCCCAAGGAATACGAGAGCGTTCATATCAACGCCGAAAGCGTGCGGGTAGGAGCGATTCTCGATTTTACAAATCTAAGAGATACGGCTGAATTTTATTATTATATAAACGGCGAGCGAAAACGGCTCGGGATACAACATAAGCTGTATTTTTGGATAGATCACTTTGTCGGATGCAGATTCGCGCTGTTTGCCTATTCCTCAAAGCGAGCGGGAGGAACAGCCGGATTTTCGGATTTTAAATTAATTAAGTAATAGAAAATCACACAGAATTAAAACATAAAGCGAGGTAATCTTAATGAAAAAGGAAATTACGGGGGCAAATCCATATTTGCCGCTTTGGGAGCATGTGCCGGACGGCGAGCCGAGAGTGTTCAGATATAACGGCGAGGAACGCGTGTATGTTTACGGCTCGCATGACACGATAGTTGACGAGTATTGCGGACTTGATTATGTCGTGTGGTCCGCGCCGACGGATGATTTGACCGACTGGCGCTTTGATGGGGTGTGTTATCATTCCTCAAACGGCGAGCCGCTGTACGCGCCGGATGTTGTGGAAAAGGACGGGAAGTATTATATGTATGTAGCAGAGGATCGAGGCAGCAACATTTATGTGGCGTCGTCCGACAGTCCTACGGGACCGTTTGCAGATCCGGTTTTGACCGATCTTGATTTTGATCCGGGCATACTTGTTGACGACGACGGCAGGGTGTACGCGTACTGGGGCTTCTGCGCGAGCTTCGCGGCGGAGCTTAACGACGATATGGCTACAATAAAAGAAGGAACGCTTGTAAAGCACATGGTTCCGCATACGATCCCGCTCGATTTCGTGTCGGATCCCGATTACGACCATATTGATTCGACATATTGCTTCTTTGAAGCGTCGTCAATACGCAAGGTCGGCGGGAAGTATGTGTTCATATACAGTCAGCGTATAAATAAGGAGGAACCGCAAAACGCGTTCCCGGCGCACAGCAACAGCTACCTTGCCTATGCCTACAGCGACAGTCCGCTCTCGGGCTGGAAATACGGCGGTAAAATCAGCTATAACTGTGGCGAGATATACACAATGCCCGACGGACAAAAGGACCGTGCGTATTTCCATTGCAATAATCATGGGAGTATTGTGGACGTAAACGGGCAGTGGTATGTTTTTTATCACAGACAGACCGGAACGGATCAGTTCGCGCGCCAGGGGATGCTTGAACCGATAGACGCGGTCGTTGATAAAAACGGAGATGTGCATATCGGTCTTGTTACATATAACAGCGAGGGCGAGCCTGTCTCGCACGCCCCGGCGGAAATGACTTCGCAGGGCGCGTTTACCGACGGAATAGACGTGTGCGGTATTCTTTCCGCCGGTTATGCCTGCTGCATTATCCCGGCGGAAAACGGCGAGAGAGCATATATAAAACCTGTATATGAGGGGTATTCGTCGCCGGTCGTAAATATCAAAAGCGGAACGGTAGTCGGGTTTAAATATATGAATTTTGGTGATATATCGCCAAAGTCGGTTACCGTTAAGACCGAGGGGTTTATAAAAGGCAGAATAAAGGTATGCGTCGGCGCGCCCGACGGCAAATGCATTGCCTCTCTCGCGGGCGGTGCGCAAACGGCGGAGCTTAACGCAAAAGTGACGGGAAAGCAGGCGTTGTATTTCAGCTTTGAAGCCGAAAACAAGGACGAGGATATATGTGTATTTGACACGTTCACCTTCGACAGATAACGTTATTTCATTTTCCACTGTGGAATTTATAGGCGAAAATTAATGATATAATATGGACAAAAGGGTAGAATTTTGGTATAATAGTTATCATACAACCAAAGTTTAACATGACTCAAGGGGAAAATATCTTTCTTGCCAAGTGAAATATTGTTGATTATATATGGAAAAAGTGCAAACCTTGATGGTATCAGAGAATGGTTTGAACCGGTAAGTGATGAGGTTTATGACAAAATAAACGGAGGAGGCTAACGTGAAAAAGATATTAACTATAATTTTATCCTTAATTTTTTGTATGGCAGGAATTACCGCCTGCGGCGCGGACGGCGATTTGACTGTTAAGATGCAAATAGGAAATTCTGTAATGACGGTAAACGATACGGAAAAAACGATTGATGAGGACGGCACAGTTCCGATTCTTATGAACGGAAGAACCCTGCTGCCTGTCCGCGCTGTAGTCGAAGAAATCGGCGGCGCTGTCAAATGGGAGGAAGAAACGCAGACGGCCATACTGACATATGGAGATAATGAAATCCTATTGACGATTGACAGCCCCACAGCGTATCTGAACGGTGAGCCGCGAACGCTTGACGTTGCTCCCGCTTTAATCAATGACCGCACCATGCTACCTATTCGCTTTATAGCGGAGAGCTTTGATTTTGACGTGGCGTGGAGTGAGCAAACGCAGACTGTGACTATTACGAAAGGGACTGAAGCAGTCAAACCGACATCGGCTCCCTTGGATAACGACCGTCAGGAGAGCAAAACGCTTGTCGCATATTTCTCTGCCACTAATAATACCGAGGGTGTGGCAAAGTATATAGCGGACGGAATTGGCGCGGATATTTATGAAATCCTGCCCGAAGTTCCGTACACCGCCGCCGACTTGGATTATAACTCGGATTGCCGTGCAAATCGGGAGCAGAACGACACGATGGCGCGTCCCGCCATTTCAGGAACGTTTGAGAATATGGAGCAGTACGATACTGTTTTTTTAGGTTATCCTATCTGGTGGGGCAACGCGCCGAAGATTATCTTCACTTTCCTTGAGAGCTATGATTTTTCGGGTAAAACAATTATTCCGTTCTGCACCTCTGAAAGCAGTCCGATTGGCTCTGCCACAGCTATGCAAAATGTAACACCCGGAGCGAATTGGCTTGACGGACGACGGTTTGCCGCCGGAGCGTCGAAGGACAGCGTTGCTGAATGGATAGACAGTCTCAAGATTGATTTCGGAAGTGACGAGGAGGTATCAAAAATGAGGGTTCAGATAGGAGATGCGGTGTTTACCGCCACGCTTGAGGATAACGCGGCGGTTGGCGAGTTTGTCGAAATGATGAGAGAAGCTCCGGTTACTATTAACATGAGCGATTATTCAGGATTTGAAAAGGTAGGTTTTTTGGGCCTAAGCCTTACAACCGGTGATGTTCAGATGACAACATCACCCGGAGATATAGTGCTTTACAGCGGAAATCAGATTGTTATGTTTTACGCTCCCAACTCATGGAGCTATACAAAAATAGGGCATATTGATGATTTGACAGGCTGGGAGGACGCTCTCGGCAGCGGTGATATTACAGCCGTGTTCTCCATTGCGGAATGAAGCCTGTAAAATATGTGTTATCATCCGGACATATGTTAATATGTTTCCATTATATCGCATATTATAATATGCGATATAAGTATTTAAAAATACAGAAAAAGCGGTTGTTGAGCAGACAACCGCTTTTTCTGTATTTTTAAGTAAGCCACTTAAAAATGACTACGGTATATATAATAGCATAAGTTTCGGAAAAAATCAAGAGGATATT
>CANRAG010000178.1 GCA_947628515.1 uncultured Clostridia bacterium
AGACGAAAGAACCTACATCCCCGTCCGCTTTGCGGGAGAAGCATTGGGCATGACGGTAAATTGGATAGGTGAATAAGACATACGCATAAAATCTTTGAACAGAAAATCCTTTGCTTGACTTTTTTGCGCTGCGGGTGTATAATGAAAACGTTGAGCAAAGGATGTGAACTTGATGGATTTTACGGCGATAGATTTTGAAACGGCTACATCCGATTTTACAAGCGTATGCAGTCTGGGCTGGTGCGTTGTAAAGGATAACAGGATAGTAAGCCGAAAAGAGGTTCTTGTGCGACCTGAGCCGTTTGAATTTAACGAATACAATATAAAAATACACGGCATACGTCCGGAGACGGTAGCGGATAAGCCGACGTTTGATAAATATTGGGAGGAAATCAAACCGGATATTGAGAACACGATGGTAATCGCGCATAACGCGAGCTTTGATATAAACGTTCTGTGCAGAACCTTGCAGAAATACGGTATAGAGCTTCCCAATTTTAAATATATGTGCACGGTAAAGCTTTCGCAGAAGGCGTACCCGGAGCTTGAAAGTCATAAGCTTAACCATTTGTGTGACGCGCTTGGCATAACCTTCAATCATCATTGGGCGTATGACGACGCTTACGCTTGCGCGATGGCGCTTTTGCGGATTGCGGAGGATTACAGCCTTGAGGATTTTGACGAGATAGAGGAATGTTTTGAAACAAAGTGCGGAGTGGTGCGTCCGGGTATGGATTTTACTGTTAAAAGGAAGCATCCGCGCAGACATAAAAGAAGGAAAATAAATACGGCTATGATAAGAAACGACGCTCCGGTTTAAAATCCGAGCGTCGTTTTATCGCGGAAAATATTTTATTCTACCGATACCGCATCGCTGTAGGCGGGGAGAGGATATAACGGCGTATAGCCGTTATATTTTTGAGCAAGCGGAAGACGTATAGCCTGCATTTCCTGTATTGCAAAGTATGAGATGAGATCCGCTCCGTATATGTTCACATGCGTATCGTCCGTTGAACCTTTGTCATAGAAACCGCTTGATTTGAAGCCGTCATAGCCGACAAAACGGCTGTCGCGCGGAAGAACATGGTTAAACATACTCTTTGCATCCTCGACGCCCACCTCTTTTATCCAGCCGACCGTGCGCGAATATAGGTCAATGCACGGAATACCAAGCTCGCTGCCAAGCTCCTTTGCCGCGTTTACGTACGCTTCGAGACCGGAGTCGCTTGTTCTGCGCCGGCTTATCGAGGTTGCAAGCATGGGATTTGCGCCCACGCTTCGGGCAATATCTATATATTCAAGCATTGACTTCTTAAATGAGCCGTCCGTGAACCTGTCGGAAGTCGGATCGGTGTAACGGTCCTCCTCATTTTTTGAATCGTTATGCCCGAACTGGACTATAAGGTAATCGCCCTTTTTAATACTGTTTTTGTAGGTTTGGAAATTATTATCCGCCTTAAAGCTCTTTGAGCTTCTGCCGCTAAGCGCGAGATCAACCACCTTGACGTCATTTTGGTCAAAATAGTTTTGCAGCTCCTGCGCCCAGCCCCTACGCGGGTAGTTTTTATCATCGTATACCGCCGCTGTCGAGTCGCCTATAACATATATCGTAACGCCCGGAGCGACCGTGTCGTCCGGCACATATGCGGAGGTGTACGGGGTTATGCTTTCCATATCCGCAAGCGCGAATGCCTTAAACGTGTCTGACGCGTCCATCGGGAGATTAATGTCAGCCGTCATTGTACCGTCAGCCTCTTTTTTAAGCTCCGAAATATTTATGAGCTTGGTGCTTTTTAATATGCCCGCGCTGTCATATACGGCGCCCACGATTACATCGTCACCCTTTGAATTTGCGATGTCCTCCGTAAATCTTATATTTTTTATCGTTCCGCCGTCAACGGGGGAGAACACCGCGTTTCCGTCCGCGTCGCCGTATACATGGCCTATAAACTCTATCGCGACATATCCGGCAACCGTTACGCTGAAGTCTTTTGTATCCCTTGCGTCGCCCCTTGTTATTGTCGCGGTGAGCGTTGCGGTTTTATCCTCCTTTGGCGCTCTTGTTACAACGCCGTCAGAGGTTATAACGGACGCGTCCGAGGTTTCCCATGTGATCGCGGTCGCTCTTTTCCCGACGGAAGGGAGGGATATATCATTTTTAACATTCGACACATCACCTATCGAAAGAGCCTCCTTCGCCGCCGCAACCGCCGCCGCATCGTCGCTGTCGGCCACCGTCGTCAATGTGTATTTTTTATACTGTACAAGCGAGTCGTCCTCCTGAACGCTGAATTTACCCGTTAGAGTGACGGTTTCTGCCGAGGCAGAAAGATTTACCTCGCCGCTGTTTGATATAATGTCATTATCGGACGAGGTCCATGCGACGTCGCATGAGCCGAATTTTGACTCGTATGTCTGCGGCAGATTAAGGTCGCAGTCAACGGCATCCGCCGACTTGTTTTCGCCTTTTATAAGGTCAAAGGTAAGCCCTTGTATTTCCTTTTCAAAATCTCCCTGCCTATCGACCACCTTATAGGTGAACCCGTACAGCGACGCCTTTGAGCCGGAAGCGTACATGGTATATGTATGTCCGCCATGCGCGATAAAGCTGTGACTGCTATCGCCCTTTTCCGCAAAGTATTCGGTATATATTGCCTCAGAACCGTCGAGAATATACACTGTTTTTGTCTTTGCGACTTGATAGGCGATTGAAAGCTCGCCGTCGGGAATGGTATCTGCCAACGTTATTTTATAGAATGTGCCGGTTGATTGCGGCAGCGCGCCGTCCTTGGCGTCCGGCGCAATCGCGCCGGCTATCAGTCCGGAGTATTCATATCCGCCCAAAGTCTTTTTTGAGGTCTTATATGTATAGGTATCCGCGCCCAGAGACAGCGTGATGCCGTCATAGCCCGTATTAATTTCTCCGGTTTCGGCGGCGGTATCCGCGCTTACATTATATGTAAAGATTTCGGATTCGGCATTAGCCGCGCCCATTGTCGATATCACGACAGCGGCGGCACAGAGCAGGGAGGTTATTCGTTTCAGGTTCATATGAATTCCTTCTTTCCGTCAGTTATCTCCTAAGCCGTCGGATATGCGGCTTAGGAGTCAAAACATTCTAATTTGTGTAGGTGTACGTCTCATAGCTTATTCCGTACAGGTTTACGCCCGCGCCGCCGTAAACATAAATTGTTGCGGCGTCGCCGTCATGCGTGTAGTGAACCGCCGCCGCATCATTTACATCCGTTGAGTGCTGCCGGCCGTCGTCGATAATTATGCTTCTTGTTTCTTTAGAACTCGCGGACTCGCCGTAAACCACAATATCCGTGGTTCCGGCGGGAACGTCAAAGTATACGCACTTGTTTGTTTTGCTTCCCGCGCCGCCCATCTTGTACCGCATTGAGAAGCTTACGCCGTCAACGGTCTTATTTTTGGACTCTAAACTCGCGCCGGTTACAACATGCAGCCCCGCGTACTCGCTGCCGTTTGTAAGCGATGAAAGCCCGTCAAATTCGCTGTCGCTGAACTTCCAGAAATGACTGCCGAGAACGGTTTTCTGTATGCTTGAGTCCGTGACGTCCACCGAAACATTATCAATATAGTATGTGCCCGTCTTGCCCGCGATAGGTTCAAAGAATATTGCGTTTGTAACCGGAGTTTTCTTTTCGGTATTTATCTGGTCGCGGATGGGAACGGCGTCGGCGTCCGGAATATCGGCTGTAATCCGTCCATCCTTTTCAATCACCTTAACCTCTGCCTTGCCCGCGTCAAGCCCCTCGTCGAGAGTTACCGAAACGGTATACCACTTGTTTATATCATATGTATAGTCCGTTTTTTCACCGCCTACATAGATATATCCGTCGGTTTCGAAGCCCACCTTAAAGCCCGTGTCATTTGAGTGGGCTGTAAGGTATACATTAATTCCCGCGTCCTCCGCCGAAATCAGCACATCCGACTGCGCGGATACGACCTTGTTTCCCTCGCCGGGAACATATTCGCGGAATATATACCTTCCGCTGAAATAGCCGCTGTCGGCGGTGATTTCCATTTTGCCTGTTGTATTGCCGGAAATTTCGGCATTTGTCCATGTCGGCTTCAATACATTTCTTTCCTGAAGCTGCCACAGCCAGTCAAGACCGTTATCAAACGACCATGACGCTGACGTGTCG
>CANRAG010000179.1 GCA_947628515.1 uncultured Clostridia bacterium
TGTCCCAGAGCGCGCAATTTCCCATAATGTTTTGCGCGCGGCGGGACGGCCTGTTCCGCAGAGGGCTTCGCGATACAAGTCTCACATGCATATGCGATACAGTATACCATGACGGATACACGAAAATTTACAATACAGTTTAAAATTGTTAATCCATTTAAAAACTGCGGCAAAATATCAAAAAAGACTTGATTTTTTGACGAAAGTGTAATATTATATATATATACTTGCTTTATGTTAGGAGGGTTATCATGGATTTTAACGAAACGATGAAGATTAATCTTGAGTTTGACAAGTCGAGAGAGGTTAGGGAGATTATATCTCAGGTGTATGAAGCATTGAAACTCAAGGGATATGACCCGATAAGCCAGATTGTTGGTTACATACTATCGGACGATCCGACGTACATAACAAGCTATAACGGCGCAAGAGGACTTATTGCCCAGCTTGAAAGAGACGAATTACTCGAGGAATTTGTCAAGACATACGTTGACAATTTATAATTGTGAAAGCAATTGTATATGATATTTAAGGGCGGTCCGGCGGGCCGTCTTTATTGATTTGCGAGAGGCGGATGCAATGGGCGATTTTATATATTCGGATGATAATAAAAGATACCATACATGGAACTGTCATCTTAGACGGAAATTCGGGTGCAAGGTTATGAAAATAGCGCTGAACGCGGGGTTTACCTGCCCGAATATCGACGGTACAAAGGGCTATGGCGGATGCACGTACTGCTTGGGTGGAAGCGGCGATTTTGCCGGAAATCCGGAGGAGAGCGTTCTGCGTCAGTTTGAGGACATAAAGGAAAAGCTGCACCGTAAATGGAAGGAGGGCAGGTATATGCCGTACTTCCAGGCAAACACGAATACATACGCGCCGGCGGCGGAGCTTAAACGGCGATTTGAGCCGGTGCTTCGTCAGCCGGATGTGGTGGGGATAAGCATAGCGACGCGCGCGGACTGCCTGGCGGACGAGGTTTTAGACTATCTTTACGAGCTGAACAGGCGCACATATCTAATAGTCGAGCTGGGGCTTCAGAGTATATTTGACGAGACGGGCAGGCGCATTAACAGATGCCATACCTATGCCGAGTTCATGAAGGGTTATACGGCGCTTGCCGACAGGGGTATAAACGTATGCGTGCATCTCATAGACGGGTTGCCGGGCGAGACGCATGAAATGATGATTAAATCGGCAAAAACGGTGGGAGAACTAAGGCCGCATTGTATTAAGCTGCACCTTTTGCATGTGCTTAAGGGAACCGCGATGGCGGACGAGCTTGTGCGGGGGAGAATAAGACTTATGGAGCGGGACGAGTACGTCGATGTTATCGTGCGCCAGCTTGAGGTCATACCGCCCGAAACCGTGATACAGCGGCTTACCGGCGACGGCGCGCGAGACAGCCTGTTGGGGCCTATGTGGAGTCTTAAAAAGTTTGAGGTTCTAAACGCGATAGACAGAGCTATGGCGGAGCGGGACACATGGCAGGGAAGATTGTTGACAAAAGTTTAAAAATGGGTTATAATATTAGCGATATACAGGAAAGGGGAGTAGAGTATGGCGGAAGAGGTTTGCAAAATCTGTTCGTACAATCAAGAGGTTTTGGATAAAATCAGAAAAGATGCTCCTGACGAGGATACAATAACAAGGCTTGCGGATACCTTTAAGATTTTCGGCGACAATACCAGAATAAGAATACTGTGGGTTCTTTTCTCGGAGGAACTGTCGGTATCGGATATATCGGACAAGCTCGGCATGAGCCAGTCCGCAATAAGCCATCAGCTGCGCACGCTTAAGCAGGCGAGGCTGATAAAATCGCGCCGTGACGGTAAGAATACATTCTACTCGCTTGACGACGACCATGTGAAGCGTATTATCGAGCAGGTGCTGATCCATGTGGAGGAAAAGGAATGAAGTACGGCACAATAATATTTGACCTTGACGGCACTCTTTTAAACACGCTCGACGACCTTGCGGCAAGCGTCAATTACGCCATGCGCGCGCTGGGATTTCCGGAGCGGACAACGGACGAGGTGCGGCGCTTTATCGGCAACGGTGTGCACATTCTCATAAGACGCGCCGTGCCGGACGGAATAAGCGAGGACGAATACCGGTCGGCATACGAGGCCTTTGAAAGACACTATGCCGTACATAACCGCGACAAAACAGCGGTATACGACGGAATAACGGAGCTTTTATCGGAGCTTAAAGCGGAGGGGCACAGGCTTGCGATAGTGTCAAATAAGATAGATTTTGCGGTACAGGCGCTGCGCGAGGAGTTTTTTTCGGATGTAGTGGATGTTGCGGTCGGCGACAGCGAGGACACGGAAAATAAGCCCGCGCCGGATATGGTATATAAGGCGGTGAGAAAGCTCGGCTCGGCGCAGGACGACTGCATATATGTCGGGGATACCGATGTGGATCTCAAAACAGCCGCAAACGCCGGTATGCCATGCGTTTCGGTGAGCTGGGGCTTTCGTTCAAGAGAGGAGCTTGAAGGCTACGGCGCGAGCATGATAGCGGACACGCCCTCGGATATTAAAAGATTTGTATGAAACAAAGCCATGACCGGACGTCATGGCTTTGTTTTAATGTTCGGCTGTGAAGCGAATACGCGGTAACTTAGCCGTATACGTGAACTTCGGTGTTTAATCGCTTATGTATTCGATTATCTTATGGTTCTGCGAAAAGAAACGGATATTCGCGTCAAAGTATAGATATGAAATATCGTCCGAAGTCTCCTTGCGGCCGTCTATAAGTTTGTTTTTGGAGTCCCATGTGGTATCGACAATAACCCAGCGGTTGTCTATATACGCTTCGTTCCACGCATGGTTTGCCTCGGCGGTGGTCAGCGCCTTTTCCGTCCATGTGCTTTCTTCGCTTTCCTCCGATATAGCGTAGCCGGTAATAACATTGCAGGGTATGCCCACGGCGCGGCACAGGGCGGCGTAGAGATTTGAATAACCCAGACACACGGCCTTTCGCGCGGCTATTACGTCGGTGGCGTTTCTGGGCGAGTCGTTTGTCCCGTTCCGGCGGACAGCCGCCTCGTCATAGTAGATGTTTTTACATACCCAGTCATGAATTGCCAAAGCCTTTTCGTAATCGCTGCCGCAGTTTTGAGTAATTGACTGAGCAAGTGAGATTACGTTAAGCTCATCCGAACATATGTCAAAACGGCTTGCGAGCGCCGCGCTTTTGGATTTGTTCTTTTCATACATTGAAAGATTATGCTCGTATACGGGCGAGGTCGAAACACTCCATACGCCGTTTTCATCCTCCTGAAGAAAGATATAGTTATAGACCGCGCTTGAATATTCGCCTATCGCGTCATGTCCGGTAAACACGGTGAATTGATACGTTCCGTCGGGAATTGTCATGACCTTGCGGTAATTGCCGTTCGCGTCGCACGTATCGGTGAATTGTCCCAGAACATCACCGTTTTGCGAAAGGAACTGATACGCGAGATACCGGCTTTGGGAATTGCCCATAACTCCGTAAACATCAAGCTCGTTTCCGGATACCGCGACCGATACGTTATTGTTGTTATAGAAATTTATCATTGTATCGCTCGAATAGTGAACATTTGTCGCAATATCGTCGGGGTCTATGGGCAACTCGGTATGTCTGAGCATGGCAAACAGCTCTGCCGGCGACGGCAGCCGGTATACCTGCTCATTCAGCTCGTCCGAAAGCTCGCTTATGCCCCATGCCAGTTCAGGGAAATTATCCCCGATAAACGGAAGATTTGTGCCTATATCCTTAAAAAAGCGCGTTTTCGCGTTTATTACTACAACCGCGGCAGCGGCTGCGAGAATGGATATGATAATTCTTATCACATGCTTCATATATAAATCATTCCTATATTACAGATAAAAAAATGCCACGACCTAAGTTTACTTAAGCCGCAGCATCTTATTGGAGGCGGCACCCGGACTTGAACCGGGGGATAAGGGTTTTGCAGACCCGTGCCTTACCACTTGGCTATGCCGCCATTTTGAAAACAAAAGACGCGATAACAGCTACGCGTCTTTTGTTCATGGAGCGGAAGACGAGATTCGAACTCGCGACGTTCACCTTGGCAAGGTGACGCTCTACCACTGAGCCACTCCCGCA
>CANRAG010000180.1 GCA_947628515.1 uncultured Clostridia bacterium
CACAAGTCCCACGACAATCGGCGCGATTATGCCGAGCGCGGCGGGGAGAATCATTTCCTTTAACGACGACTTTGTGCAGATGTCCACGCACTTTGCGTAATCCGCTTCAGCCTTGCCTTCCATAAGTCCCTTGATTTCTCTGAACTGACGTCTTACCTCGATAACAATCTTCTGCGCCGCGCGTCCTACAGCCTTCATTGTAAGCGCGCTGAACAGGAACGGAAGCATCGCGCCGATAAACAGGCCTATAAGCACTGCCGGGTTTGTAATATTAAGATCGAGAATACCCGCGTCAAGGCCTTTAATCTTATCCGTATATGAAACTATAAGCGCGAGCGCCGTAAGCGCCGCCGAGCCGATTGCAAAGCCCTTACCGGTTGCGGCCGTGGTGTTTCCGAGCGAATCGAGCGCGTCCGTTCTCTCGCGGACAACTTCGGGAAGTCCCGACATCTCCGCTATACCGCCGGCATTATCCGCAACCGGACCGTACGCGTCGGTCGCAAGGGTTATACCGAGAGTTGAAAGCATACCTACAGCCGAAAGTCCCACGCCGTAAAGACCGCTTGCAAAGCTTGACGTTCCGCCCGCCGCAAAGAAGCTTACGATAATCGAGATACCGATGATGATTACCGGTATTGCGGTTGACTGCATACCGAGCGCGATACCGTCTATAATAATAGTAGCCGAGCCGGTCTCTGACGAGCCGGAAAGCTTACGTGTGGGCTTATATGAATCCGATGTGTAGTACTCTGTGAAAAATCCGATCAATACTCCTGCCAAAAGACCCGAAATAACTGCCCAGAACACATTGGAGTTGTCCGGAAGAAGCGTGAATATAAGTACAGCCGCGCCCACTGCCGAAAGGATCGAGCTTATATATGTGCCGCGTCTTAGCGAGCCGAGAAGCGATTTCTGGTCCGCGCCCTCCTTGGTGGACACGAAGAATGTGCCGAGGATCGACGCGATTATGCCTATAGCCGCAATGAGCATGGGAACAAGCACACCGTTAAAGCCGAGGCCTGCCGCCGCCGCGAGAGCGCCGCATGAGATTACCGAGCCTACATACGACTCGTAAAGGTCAGCGCCCATACCCGCAACATCGCCTACGTTATCGCCCACGTTATCGGCGATACAAGCCGGGTTTCTCGGATCGTCCTCCGGTATGCCGGCCTCAACCTTACCTACGAGGTCAGCGCCCACATCCGCAGCCTTTGTAAAGATACCGCCGCCCACACGCGCGAACAGCGCCATGGAGCTTGCGCCCATACCGAAGGTGAGCATTGCGGCCATGATGTCGTTAATATCGAGCTTGAAAACGAAGTCGAGCAGCATGAACCAGCCGCTGATATCGAGCAGTCCCAGTCCGACAACCGTAAGACCCATTACCGAGCCTGACGCGAACGCGATTTTAAGACCTTTGTTAAGTCCCTCTCTCGCGCCGTTTGCCGTTCTTGTGTTGGCATAGGTGGCTATCTTCATGCCTATAAAGCCCGAAAGACCGGAGAAGAAGCCGCCCGACAGGAACGCGAACGGAACATAGATGGTAAGCGCGTCCGTAAACAACGCGAGCAGAAGCAGTATTATGAACATAACGGCAAAGAAAACGCCGACTGTCTTATACTGCCTTTTAAGGTACGCCATAGCGCCCTTACGGATTTTTTGACCGATACCCTTCATCGTATCAGTGCCCTCCGGCTTTTTCTTAACCGAATAGAAATTGATACACGAGAAGGTCAATGCAAGCAATGCGCAGATAAATACTGCTATCGGTGCAATTGTTTCAAATTTGTTCATTGAAATATCCCTCCTATACGATTTACGTATTTATTTATACTATTATATTACAACTTAATATGAATAGTCAAGATGCAAATCGGGAAAAATTTGTATTCCCGAAATCTTTTACGGCGGACGCGGTTCTTTATTTTCCGTCCGTCTCGCCCTTTATTCTTTCCCAGTACGCCTTTGCCGCGTTCTCCGTTTTATTGTCGCCGTATTCGTAATATATCCTGTCCTTTATATTATCCGGCAGATACTGCTGGGGTACATAATGGTTCGGATACGAATGTGGGTATTTATAGTCGATACCCCGTCCCAGCTTCTGCGAGCCGCCATAATGCGAATCCTTAAGATGCGCGGGGATGTCGCCGGTGTCCTTTGCGCGTATGTCCTTTAGCGCCGAGTCCACGGCGTTTATCGCGCTGTTTGATTTGGGCGCCGTAGCGAGCAGTATAACCGCCTCCGCAAGCGGTATTCTCGCCTCCGGCAGACCGAGCTGTAACGCGGAGTTTACGCATGAATTTACAATTGTCGCAGCCATGGGATACGCAAGCCCCACATCCTCGGACGCCATTACGAGTATTCTGCGGCAGATACTGGGCAAATCTCCGGCGGCTATGAGCCGCGCGAGATAATGCACCGCGGCGTCCGCGTCGGAGCCGCGCACGGATTTCTGAAACGCGGACAGTATGTCATAGTGGCTGTCGCCGTCCTTGTCATAGCGCAGCGCCTTCCGCTGCGACGCCTGCTCCGCGAGGTCGAGTGTAAGTCTGAGTCTGCCGTCGGCGTCTGGGTGCATTGCCATAAACACGGCTTCAAGCGCGTTTAGCGCTTTGCGAACGTCGCCGTTTGCCGTTTGCGCCAGGTGCGTTATCGCGTCACGCTCCGTTTCAAGTTCGCAGCCCTTCCATTGCTCGTCCGCAAGCCGGTTCGCCGCGCGCAGCAGCGCCTTTTCAATATCCTGCGCGTCCACGGGCTTAAACTCAAACACTATGCTTCTTGACAAAACAGCGTTATACACATAGAAATACGGGTTCTCCGTCGTGCTCGCAATCAGCGTAATCTTGCCGTTTTCCATGAATTCCAAGAGCGATTGCTGCTGCTTTTTATTAAAGTGCTGTATCTCGTCAAGATATAACAGCACACCGTCGGGCGCGAGGAACGAATCGAGCGTGCCCGTTATGCTTTTTATATCCGCAACCGACGCGGTTGTGGCGTTTAAACGATGCAGGGTCTTTCCGGTTTTCGCGGCGATTATATTTGCCACCGTGGTCTTGCCGACGCCGCTCGGCCCGTAAAAAATCATGTTCGGCACTTCGTTGTTTTCTATTATACGCCGCAAAAGCTTTCCTTCGCCCAAAAGATGATGCTGCCCCACGATATCGTCGAGCGACTGCGGTCGTATTCTGTCCGCGAGCGGAGCCTCTGCCATACCGCTCACCCCTTAAGCTTAAGTGCAACCTTCTCTTTAAGCGCCTCTACATCCTCTTCGGGAATGGTTGTCATAAACGAACGGTTGCAGTCCTTTATATGTTCAAGCTTTTCAGCCGCCGCCGCGTAGTCGCCGAGCTTGCAGTCTATCTGCGCTCCGTGATACCATGCCTCCACAAACTTAGGCTTGTCCTCAAGCACCATATCGGAAAGCTCCTTCGCCTTCTCGTACTCGCCGCGGTTGTAGTAACAGATAAGCATATTATCGCGTATATCCCTGTCGTCGTCGGCGTACTCGTACGCCTCCTTGCAGAAGTCGAATGTCTCCTGCGCCATGGGCGCCTTCAAAATCTTAAAGAAGCCGAGCATACCGTAGAGCATTATGCTCCTGTACCCTTCTTCAAACAGCTCCATGCCGTCCTCAATCGCCTCGTCGAGATTGCCGCGCTTATAGTAGCACATGCAGCGCTGGATTATCGCACGTCCGCGGTATTCGGGCTTAATCTTATAGCAGAGCATATTGTTTACAACCTGCTCCGCCTCGTCAATGTCGCCTGTTCTTAGCAGCACATACGAATATTCCATGCGTATATCGCCCTTTGCGTGGCCGGTGTTTACCGCCTTTTCAAAATACCGCTTTGCCCCTTTGTAGTCGCCCGCGCCGAAACACTGTCTGCCCTTTACGCGGTAGAACTGCGGCATGTATTTATATATGAGATAGCCGAAAATCACAACCGATGCTATGATACCCAAAATCCAGCTTTGGCGGTACGCCAGCACCAGTATAATGCATAAAATAAGCGTGTATATAAGCTTCATAATCACACCTCTTCGTTTAATTCATGCCGCGCAGAGAATTTGTG
>CANRAG010000181.1 GCA_947628515.1 uncultured Clostridia bacterium
CATGCCAGACCGCGAATGGATTTCTTTACCGGCGTACCGCCCTTCGCTCTTGAAAAGTGCGTACAGTCCGGCGAGAAGTGCGCCCATCCCACGTCGCGGCCCTGCGTCGCCTCATAAGGATCTACCTCGAATATATTTTCGTTATAATGCTTTGTGAACGGGTGATTGCGCTTGTGCATGGCGATAGCGTCCGCGTCATGATTTATGCCTATGTCAACGGGGCGCCCTATTGCAAGCTCAAACCCCGTAGACCATCCGCCTCCGCCGCAGAAGCCGTCAACCGTGATTTCATCTGTCATGTTGATTTGCGCACTCATTATTTTACTCCCTTCTATGCCATATCCGGCTTTATCCGCCGCATATATCGCTCAAATTCTTCCTCGCTCATGCCTTTGGCTTTAAACTGCCCCGTTTCGCTTATCGCAAGCCCCGCCTTTTCAAGCTCCTTGCGGTAATTATCCACTGTTCCGTCCGCTATTGCCTTTGTCACCGCATTTGAAATCCTGTACGCTATTCTGTCAAGACGTCTTGATTTGCGTGTTATGGGCTGTTTGAACAACAGATAAAACACCGCATGCATATGTATTGGGAACACATGTGCCGCTGTTTTCGCCGCAAGTGTTCGCCGCTCCGCCTCGCCGCTCGGCGTTCCTTTCGGAATTACGAGCTCCTTTTCCCAATATCCCGCACAGTCAAAATGCGCGTCATATTTCAGCTCATCCGCGAGCGCCGCTATACTGCGCTCGTTCCTGCCAACATATCCGACCCGCAGCGTTATCTCACATGCGAGCCGAAACAGCCGCTTCGCGCCCCATCGGTACAGCTTTCGCATAACCCAACACGTCATGACGGTATCGGTCATGATACCCTCGCATATGGATTGTTTTTCAAGCTTATCATATGCCCGGCTTATCTTATCGGCAGAGAACTTTTTCTGTCCCCGCGCTTTATAGTGCTCGTTAAACTCCTTTGCCAACGCCCGCTTAGCCGCCTCCGCCGTTTGACGCTTCTTCCGCTTTAGCCTTGCTCTCGTCTTGTCCATATCATTTCAAATTCCTTTTCATTTCATCGTTCCACGCTTTATATGCCCTATCCTTGTCCGACTGTGCGCCGTCGGCGGCGTATATTCGGCATTTAGGGCATATTGCCCTATACTGCTTCGTACCCTCGTTATACTGCATGATAGGTATCGCGCCGCACCTGTGGCAGTAGAATATCTCGTCGCGCAGCTTTATGTATGCCTTTCTGCGTATCGTTCCGTTCGGATACCGATACGGCTTGTCATAATCAACCGGGTACAGTCTCGGCATTCGTTTTGCCACCTCGTACACGGCCCTTTCAAATTCCGTCCATTCGCTGTCCATGCTATGCACCTATATCCAATATATCAAACAGTGTAATCTGTTCCGTGTTTTCATCCGTGGATTTCAGATACCCCACTCCGTCGCGGAAACTGTCCTCGTTTAATTCCGTGCCTATACCATAGCGTCCGTTCTTTGCCGCTATGTACGGGACGGTAAACAACCCCGCAAACGGATCGAACACAGTATCGCCCTCGTTGCTGTAGCGGTTTATGATACGCTCTACTATGTCTATCTGCAACGGGCAGATGTGAAGCGTCTGCTTGCGCCGCGCTTGTTCGCTGTTCAATGTTTTCATACGGTTAATATCGTCCCATACTTCATCACACCACGACGCGGGGTCAATTACCATGAATGTGGATGGCAGCTTTCCGTCTTTATCAAGTTTATTTGCAAGCTTGACATGCTCGTCATAGCTATATACATTCTGCGTACTGTATTTGTGGTACAGCTTACGCAATATTTTTGTGTCAGCAGCTTCAAGCTCGTCCCTTGAGATCGGTCTGTCGCCGCTTGACCGCCAAAACCCATGCGCGTCAAGCTGCCACCTACCGCGAGTATATTCATCTTTTGCTTTTGTTACGGGTTCGTCCGCATATGCTCTCGACGTATCGGTTGGCAGCTTGCGAAACAGCAGTATGTATTCCGGACAGCCTACGCCCATTTTCGTCCCATCCTTGCATTGTTCCGTCCAGCCCAATCTGTATGTCTGATTATTTTCCCGAACAACATCCGTTATAACCGTTATCATTCCGAAATATATAAAGCCATGCTTCATATAATGATGTATGCATTGCGCATGGAACGGTTCAATGGACGGCATACCGTATCCCGTTTGGGAACCGAATAATACCCTATCCTTTACATGAATAGCCGCCACTCTGCCCGGCTTCAATATCCGGAGCAAATTAGGCGTTAAATAATCCATCTGCTCAAAAAATTTTACGGTGCTCTCGTTATGCCCGAAATCGCTGTAATTCGGACTGTATTCATAATGATTACTGAACGGAATACTTGTATGTATAAGGTCAATACTGTCATCGTCCATTGTTCTTGTTTCCTCAACGCAATCATTTAAAATTGCCGTATAATGCCGCCCCTCGACTTGCATCCTTTTCACGCCCATCTTCCTCTGTAATGCCTTTAATCCCGTATCAGACAAACCGTGCTTGCGTATTATGTCCGTCATGGTCGCCGTAAGCTCATTGTGTTGCTCCCATTTCTTTAACAATACTTCGAGTATGCCCTTTTCCTTCTCTGTATAGATTATATCTATTACAACCTGTTCCGTTTGCAGGAACCTATATATTCTATGTATAGCTTGTATAAAGTCGTTAAACTCATAATCAATGCCTAAAAATATCGCCCTGTGGCAATGCTTCTGAAAATTGCACCCCGAACCCGATAACTCCTTTTTCGTGCCGAATATCCTTGTTCTGCCTTCGGCAAAGTCAATAACCCGCCTCTCGCGCTCGTCATAATCCTGCGCACCGTATATATCCACCATGTCCGGTATCGCCTTTTTAAGCGCACGGCGCTCATCTTCCAGGTCGTGCCATATTATAAAGCTGTCCTCCGGAGCTGAGTCGATAATCTCCTTTGCTTTTGCAACGCGTATATCCATGCTTTTGCGTTTTTCCGCCGCGCTCTGCTGTAATGATAGATTTTGCGCGGCTGCCACCAACGTAATCTGACCGTCACGGTCAATAACCGTATTTCCGTTACTAAGGCAGTGATAATTGATTTTTAACGGCGGAAGGTCATAGCCCGTATCATCATAGCCCAAATCGGACGGTTTTGTTATAAACAGCGCCCATGACGCTAACCACGTCCAGAACTCCGTCTCTCTGTCCTCATACAGCTGAAGGTTTCCCGCTTTGGAACTGTCGCGCTTAAAAAATCGCGTCAAGGCCTGTCCCGTGTCCATGATTTCAAGATAACCGGCATAGTGTATAAGCTCTTTATATCTGTTCGGTGAAGGTGTAGCCGTATTTACAAGCTTGAACGGTACGCCTTTGAATTTATCAAGAAATGTTTGATAGGTTTTGGAACCGAACGAGCGCAAAACCGCCGCTTCATCAAGCGATGTTGCCGTGAAATATCCCGGCTCTATATCCCCGTCACGAACCCGCTCATAATTAGTTAGAAGTATCGGTGCGTCGGTTGCCTTTACCTCATCCATATTCCGAACATACGGCGGTTCCCGATAACCTAACAGCTCCACCGCGTCACGTTTAAACTCCTGCTTCACACCCAACGGTAAAACTATAAGTGCTTGACCGCCTTTCTTTTCCGTAATGATATGACACCATTCAAGTGCCTGTATCGTCTTTCCCAGTCCGAAGGACTCAAACAGTGCGCGTCTACCGCCCTTTATCGCCCAGACCACCGCGTCACGCTGATGTGGCAGCAGGGTGGGATTTACGTCGTCGGCCGTTATTTCAAGTCCCGTTTTCGGGGCTATGTCGATTTTTTCCTTTAGAAATTCTGCGTATTCCATTGTATAAACTCCTCATAGTAATTATTTTACTATCTTAACCACCACGCAAGAAAGTGCGCTTCATTTTACGACCTCTTGCGCCGCCGCGTCCGAAAAGTACCCTGTCGCCTTGCGCACGGGCGCTTGTTTGTCCTTAAGCTCCGCCGCAAACTCGTTAGCTATCCGTATCGACGC
>CANRAG010000182.1 GCA_947628515.1 uncultured Clostridia bacterium
TATAGCTGAAACACGACATTTAAATGCGCTCACGACGGCTCGGCTGTCGCTTTGGGCTTTTCGCGGGCATTCGCCTGATTGGCGCATGGTGAAATACGGATGATTTTAGGAGATTAACATTGTGCCCCGCGCCGCGTTGGAACGAACTACGCAGGGTTCGTCCCGACTTTTTTGCGTGCCGCAAAAAGTCAGGACTCACAAGCTCCGTTGTCCCTCCTTTTCCGCGAAAAGCCGTCGCTCGGCTCGCCTGTTCGCTTATAAAATTACAGTGTATTCACCCGATAAGTAAAAACTACTGCGCGGCCGGTCTCGATAGTTAATATAAAAAGATATAATAACGCGCAGTGGTTGGTTTATAGCTGAAACACGACATTTAAATGCGCTCACCACGGCTCGGCTGTCGCTTTGGGCTTTTCGCGGGCATTCGCCCGATTGGCGCAAAATCATATATATAAATTGTATAAAAATTTTCGGAATATTTCTGAAAAATATTGACAATATATACATAGATTTGTTATAATAATAGTATAAAAATAGCATAAAATACATGTTTGGAGGGTGAATTATGTTAAACGGTAATGTTATTGTCGGCCAGTCGGGCGGGCCGACTTCGGTAATCAATTCAAGTCTTGTGGGCGTGTACAAAACGGCGAAGGACTGCGGAGTAAGAAAAGTATACGGTATGCGCCACGGCATCGAGGGACTTTTAAACGAGCAGTTTATCGACATGGACGATTACATACAGTCGGATCTCGATATCGAGCTTCTAAAGAGGACTCCGTCGTCGTTTCTGGGCACATGCCGCTATAAGCTGCCGGATGCGGATGTGAATCCGGAGGTGTACTGGAGATTATTTAATATCCTGCATAAGCTCGATGTAAAGCATTTCTTCTATATAGGCGGCAACGACTCGATGGACACGATAAAGAAGCTTTCAAACTACGCGAAGGAAACGGGCAGCGACATCACGTTTATAGGGGTTCCAAAGACGATTGACAACGACCTTGCCGTAACAGACCACACTCCGGGCTACGGCAGCGCCGCAAAGTACATAGCTTCGGCGATGAAGGAGATTATACGCGACGCAAAGACATATCCCACGGATTCAATCACGGTGGTTGAAATCATGGGGCGCAATGCCGGCTGGCTTACGGCCGCCGCTTCGCTTTCGCGCGCGGAGGACTGCACGGGTCCCGACCTTATCTATCTGCCGGAGGTCGAGTTCGACCACGATAAGTTTTTGAATAAAATCCGCGAGCTTAAAAAGTATCAGCATGCGGTGGTTGTGGCTGTGTCGGAGGGCATAAAGACGGCTGACGGAAAGTATGTCTGCGAAGCGAATAAGAAGAATATGTTTGAGGACTCATTCGGACATAAGGCGTTGGGCGGCACCGCGCTCTATCTTGCGGACTTCCTCGGCGCGGAAACGGGCATAAAATCAAGAGGTATAGTATTTTCAACGCTCCAGCGCTGCGCGTCGCATATCGTGTCGCGGCGGGATATAACGGAGGCCTATACAGCAGGAGCGGACGCCGTTCAGCTCGCGCTTAACGGTGAGACGGGCAAGATGATTATATTCGAGAGGATTTCCAATAACCCGTATCAGATTAAAACCGCGTCATATGATGTAAATCTTATAGCGAACGTCGAAAAATGCGTTCCTCTCGACTGGATTACGGACGATAATACATATATTTCAAAGGAGTTCTACGAGTACGCGTCACCGCTTATCATAGGCGAGCTTTCGCCGTTTATGGTTGACGGACTGCCCAGACATTTGTTTATCGATAAATAATTCCTATAAATAAAGCCGCCCCATGAGGCGGCTTTATTTATATACCATATTGTCTTTAATACCTTACGCGGCTCTTTACCGCCCTGTCCATGCTGCGCTTCGCGTCGCGCTTTGCCATGTCCTCGCGCTTATCATAGAGCTTTTTGCCCTTCACAAGCGCAAGCTCTACCTTCACAAGCGAGCCCTTCAAATAAACCTTCAGCGGAACGAGGGAAAGCCCCTGCTCCTTCAGCTTTTGCGAGAGCTTAAGGATCTCACGCTTGTGCATTAAGAGCTTCCGCTCTCTGAGCGGGTCGCGGTTAAATATATTGCCCTTTTCAAACGGGCTTATGTTCATCTGCTTTATAAATACCTCAAAATTATTCACCGTCGCGTAGGATTCCGCGATATTGACCTTTCCGTCGCGCACCGATTTGACCTCCGTGCCGAAAAGCTCTATGCCGCATTCGTAGGTTTCAAGTATAAAATATTCATACCTTGCCTTTTTGTTCTGCGCGATTATTTTTATATTATCCTTCTTATCTGCCATAATATGTTACCTCTGTATTGAATTCGTAATAATTATACCACAACGGTTTTCGGTTGTAAAGCTGTTTTCACTGTCCGGAAACGACATTTTTATCGGTTCTTTTTATGTGATGGCCTATTATCTCGGATATGTCCGAAACGGTAACAAATGCCGATTCATCGCTTTCATGGGTTATTCGTCTCACCATAGGCAGCTCCATACGCGTGATTACGCAGTAAAGCACCGACTTTTTGCCGCTTACGAGACCTTCGCCGCTCATAATGGTACATGTGCGGCCAAGCCTTTTATATATCTCGTCGGCAATTCCCTTGCCGTCGCCGGTTATAATCATAACCGCCTTTGCCTGTTCCATGCCCTCTTCCACAACGTCGATAATCTTAAACGTGATAAAATATGTAAGCAGACTGTACATCGCTCTGTCCCAGCCAAACAGCAGACCGGCGGAGGAATATATCACTATATTGATGCAAAGTATAAGCTGACCGACCGAAAACGAGGTCTTGCGGCTTATAAGCAGCGCCACAATCTCCGTGCCGTCGATACAGCCGCCGAAGCGCAGTACAAGCCCCACGCCCGCGCCGAGAATTATTCCGCCGAAAACCACGGCCAAAAGCTCCGTTTCCGTGACGCTGCGCAGGTCGCCGAACACTTCGAGCATGATCGAAAACAGTACCATGCCGTATATGCCGCGAATAAAAAACCACGCTCCGAGCTGCTTGAAGCCTATCAGCAGAAAGGGGAGGTTAAGAGCGATTATAAATACGCTCATATTAAACGGCGTTATCTTATCCAAAATCATACTTATACCCGTTATTCCTCCGTCGAGAATTGTGGACGGGACGAGAAATTCCTCAATGGCGAATGCGGCCAGGGTCGCGCCAATAGTTATCATAATAACGGGTAATATATAATTTTTTGCTATTTTTTTCATCATTGCACATCCTTTTCCGATATATACCGATTATAACATATGTTATGATTAAATTCAAGGGCATACCCCCATTTTTGCCATGTAAATTACCGCGGTTTTTGAATGAGTTGACCTTCTGTAAATTTTCGTTTATCGCACCATTGGCACAATATCGCTCGTGCATATGGCGCTGTATTGCGTATGCGTGCGGTACTTTATCGCGCGGCTTCTGTGGGGCGGTATGCCCTCTCCGCGCGCTAAAAAATAGGGAAATGCGCGCTCCGACGGCACACCGCCCCAAATCCGTGACTAACATAATCCGATGCGAAACGTATTTCTCCGCACACGCAACGATAGTGTATGCCAAGAAGTCTATGACGGCCTTAGACAGTAAAAAACGCGGCAAAGCCTTGCCGCGCGTTATTCATAGCTTTAGTCTTTATTCGCGTACTCCGTTTGCGCTCTTCTTAGCAATTCTTCGTCCGTACCCAAAGACTTTAATATTTCCCATATGTCAGCAGCGCTTTCAGCCCGACCCTCGGCTCTGCCTTCGGCCCGACCCTCGGCTCTGCCTTTCTTTATGCCTTTCTTCTCACCCTCTTTTATTCCCTCGGCTCTGCCTTTCTTTATGCCTTCCGCCCTGCCCTCGGCCTTAGCGTCGGCGATGTAGGA
>CANRAG010000183.1 GCA_947628515.1 uncultured Clostridia bacterium
GCTTGAGATAGACGTTGACGATTATTCGCTTTGGGGCGGCAGCGCGGGCGCGAGAATGGCTGCCGACCTCGGTTCATACGGTACGGAATACTACGGCGAAGCCGAGTATCCGAAAGCGGGCGCGGTCATAATGCAGTACACGGGTCACAGCGAGGTCACGGGCAATGAGCCGCCGACGTACAACTGCGTCGGCACGAGCGACGGTATCGCGTCGTACCGAACAATGGAGAATAGAATTGAGCGAATTAAGGCAAACGGCACGGCAAGCTACCACGGCGGCGGCTGGTATATAGCTCATGACAGGGATATTATCCGGTGGCTGATAGGACACGGACGTTCTTGAACTCAATATTGACATATGATACGGTAAAACTGTAAAATTCCCGAAGTCAAACAGATTTCGGGAATTTTTATGCTTGATTTTATATCACTATTGAACTGTGATGGGAAAAGTGGTAAAATAGTATTATGAAAGACAAAATTGGGTAATAAATCATTATCTTCGGAGGAAATCACATGAATCAGAAAAAATGTTAAAAGGTCTGCTGCATAAAGCATGGTTGGATAATCTTGAGGGAGAACGGGAAATTCACTCGGAGGATGAGTTTCGGGAAAATATGAAATATGACAACAGAGGATAAGGGTATATATACCGGAGGGGTAACAATAGATTTACCGTCCCACGAGTATATGGCGCTCTTATGGATAAAGCTGACCGATTGATCGGCGTCGGCGTTTGCTGAGATGCATTTAAATTGAGGAACAGGCCGGTGAGGTACACACATGAACGAAATAAAAGAGCAAATATTATCATACGCAAAGAAAGCGCATAAAACAATTCCGGACGCGCCGTTTTCGACAGCGCCGACGTATTTTGTACTGCGTCATAGCGACACGCGCAAATGGTACGCGCTTTTTATGGACGTGCCGCGAAATCGGCTCGGCATGGACGGCGATGAGCACGTAGATATTCTAAACATTAAATGTGACCCGCTGCTGTCGGGCTCGCTGCGGCTGAATAATGGATTTCTGCCCGCATATCATATGCACCGCGATAACTGGCTCACGATACTCCTTGACGGAACGGTTGACGCGAAGGATATTTATCCGCTGCTCGATATGAGCTACGAGCTGACGAAGAAAAAGGCAAGGACTAAGAAAACGCTTGTAAGAAATACGAATTGGATTGTTCCGGCAAATCCGAAATATTACGATATTGAAGCCGCGATAAATGAAAATGACGAGCATATTTTTATGTGGAAACAGAGCAACAGCATTGCTACGGGCGATACTGTTTATATGTATATAGCCGCGCCCGTGTCAGCTATTCTCTATAAGTGTAAGGTAATCGAAGCGGATATTCCGTACAAATATGACGACGAAAATGTGAGCATGAGCCGCGTAATGCGGCTGCAGCTGCTCGAAACCTACGATAAAACGCCGATAGGATTGGATATGATGAAGGAACACGGAGTCGGCGCGGTGCGCGGCCCGCGCGGCATACCGAACAGCTTAATTCATGAAATCGAAAGGACATACCATGCATGATATTTGGAATCCGTGGCACGGCTGCCGCAAAAAGAGCGAGGGCTGCGAAAACTGCTATATGTTTTTCCTCGACCGTATGCGCGACAGGGACGGCGCGGAGATTTACCGAACAAAAACCGGCTTTACCTATCCGCTGCAAAAGGACAGACATGGCAATTACAAGGTGAAAAGCGGCGAAATGCTGCGCGTGTGCATGACTTCGGACTTCTTTCTGGAAGAAGCGGACGCGTGGCGGGACGAGGCGTGGGAGATAATATCGCGCCGACCGGACGTAAAATTCTTTTTGCTGACAAAGCGCCCGGAGCGCGTCGCCGACCGGTTGCCGTACAATTGGGGTGACGGCCGGGAAAATGTATTTTTTAACGTCACCTGCGAAAATCAAAAACGCGCTGATGAGCGGATACCCATTTTACTTGAACTGCCGTTCAAGCACAAGGGCATAATGTGCGCGCCGTTTATCGGGCCGGTCAGTATAAGAAAATATCTCGAATACGGTCAGATAGAGCAGGTGCTATGCGACGGCGAAAATTACGACGGCGCTCGCCCGTGCAATTATGACTGGGTAAAATCGCTGCGACAAGAATGTGTCGATTATGATGTGACGTTTGTTTTTTGCGGAACGGGGCGCAGATTTATAAAGGACGGTAAAATGTATAAAATCGAGGGAAACGCGCTCCAAAGTCAGCAGGCGTATAAATCGGGCTTAAGTTATCGCGGCAAGCCGATGGAATTTAAGCTGTATGACGAATGGGGCGAGCCGATACCCGAAGATGAGTTGTATGTTCCGCGTTATCGCGAACGCTGCCGGACGTGCGGCATGAGGATAAGCTGCAACGGCTGCGGAGATTGCGGGAATTGCGAAAAATAGCGTATAACAACATAAAAAACCAAAAGCTGCATATTTCGGGCTTTATTCAATTCTCCGCGTGTATCGTTTCGCGCGCGGAGGAGACGTTCGATAGCGGAACAGGCGCGGCGCTGTTAAAGGAATGGGGAGTGCCGGAAAACTATATCGCGCGTTGCTTCGTAACTCTTGGCTATTGCGACGGCAAATATCCGCAGCCGAAGCCGAGAAAAGCTCATCGAAGTAAAATTATTGAATGAGGTGTTTATATCATGACGCAAAGTGAAAGACGAAAATTTTTAATCAAGCGGCTTATTGACGAGCAGCCGCGCTATGGGGATTTAGCGATACCGCGGAGCGAAGCGGAACAGAAAAAATTGCTCCGCTCGCTTTTTAACGTCCGTATGCCGAAAGGCATTGACAATGTCTTTCTTAAAATACAGGACGAATATTTGAAGGAAACGACCGCTCGGAAAGGTATTACCGACGTTGCGGATTTAACTCCCGAAGCGAACGGAATATATCTGTGGCAGGGCGATATTACAACGCTCAAATGCGGCGCTGTTGTAAACGCCGCAAATTCGCAGATGCTCGGCTGTTTCGTGCCGTGCCACGGTTGCATTGACAACGCCATTCACACTTATGCCGGAGTGCAGCTTCGTCTCGAATGTGCGCGGATTATGAGAAAACAGGGTCATGAGGAGAAAACGGGCGGCGCGAAAATCACTCACGCGTATAATCTGCCATGCGATTATGTCATTCACACGGTCGGTCCGATAGTGCGAGGCGCGCTGACGGAAACGGATAAAAGTTTGCTCGTGTCATGCTACCGTTCCTGTCTGGAGATTGCCGATAAAAACAACGTGAAAAGCATCGCGTTCTGCTGTATCTCCACGGGCGAATTTCATTTCCCGAACAATAAGGCGGCGGAAATCGCGGTAAAGACCGTAAAAGAATATAAGAAGCAAACAGGCAGTAAAATTGAGGTGATATTCAATGTTTTCAAGGACGTCGATTACGAAATCTACCGACAGCTGCTCGGAAGATATTAAGCGGCTGAAAGAAGCGCTCGACACCGCCGAAGCGGTTGTAATCGGCGCGGGCGCGGGACTTTCGACCGCGGCGGGATTCACCTATTCGGGCGAGAGGTTCAAAAAGTATTTTGCGGATTTTATAGATAAATACGGCTTTTCCGATATGTACTCCGGCGGATTTTATCCGTTTGAAACTTCGGAGGAATTTTGGGCGTATTGGAGCCGTTATATCTTCATAAACCGCTATATGGACGCGCCGAAGCCGGTGTATGATGAATTGTTCAAATTGGTAAGGGACAAGGACTATTTTGTAATCACAACAAACGTAGACCACTGCTTCCAAAAAGCGGGCTTCGATAAAAAACGGCTGTTTTACATGCAGGGAGATTACGGACTATTTCAATGCTCCGTCCCGTGCTGTGACG
>CANRAG010000184.1 GCA_947628515.1 uncultured Clostridia bacterium
GCGGAGGCGCTTCGCGAACCGAGATACGCGGGATAGCCCTCTTCGCCCGGCATTTCCTCAAGTCTGCCCGACATCTCCCGAAGCGCCTCCGCCCATCTGGACGTGGAATCTGCCATGAGCGCGACGGAATAGCCCATGTCGCGGAAATATTCCGCGATCGTTATACCGGTGTAAATCGAGGCCTCCCGCGCCGCGACGGGCATATCGGAGGTATTGGCGATAAGCACCGTTCTTTCCATGAGCGATTTGCCCGTTTTCGGGTCAACAAGCTCCGGAAATTCGTTCAGAACGTCGGTCATCTCGTTGCCGCGCTCGCCGCAGCCGATATAAACGACTATGTCGGCCTCCGCCCATTTCGCGAGCTGATGCTGAACGACCGTCTTGCCGCTGCCGAACGGACCGGGCACGGACGCCACGCCGCCCTTGGCGATGGGGAACAGCGTGTCGATTACGCGCTGACCGGTTATGAGCGGCATATCCGGCGGGAGCTTGCTTTTATACGGTCTGCCCGCGCGCACAGGCCACTTCTGCATGAGCGTCAGTTCATGCTTTATGCCGTCGTCGTCAAGAACGCATACCACCTCGTCAACCTTCATGCCGCCCGATTTTATCTCCTCGACCGTGCCGGAAACATTCGGCGGAACGAGGATTTTCTGCGTCACGATTTCAGTCTCTCTTACCGTGCCTATAACGCTGCCGCCGCATACCTTATCGCCCTTATTTACCGACGGCTTAAAGTCCCAAACCCTGTCCCGCTTAAGCGACGCGACCTCAACGCCGCGCGCTAAGTTGTTGCCGGAAATCTTCATTATATCGTCTAACGGGCGCTGTATTCCGTCAAAAATGCTGCCGATAAGTCCGGGACCAAGCTCCACCGACAGCGGCATTCCCGTGGACACCACTTCTTCGCCGGGGCCCAGCCCAGAAGTTTCCTCATAGACCTGAATTGACGCTAAATCGCCGTGTATTTCTATTATTTCTCCTATAAGCCGCTCCTTTGAAACGCGAACCACGTCGAACATGTTCGCGTCCTTCATGCCCTCGGCTATAACCAGAGGACCCGCGACCTTTTTTATTATTCCATTGCTCATAGCTTACTCCTTATACAATATCGCTTCCGACCGCTTTTATGACCGACTCTTTTACCGCCTTCATGCCCATGCCGGTGTTGCCGTAAACGCCGGGAATGGGTATCACCGCCGGCAGCGGCGCACAGCTTATGCGTTCCAACTCGTCGCCTATGAGCGACGCGAGCCGCTCCGTTATATAGATAACGGCGACGTCCTCGCCCTCAAGCCGACGCAAAAGTTTTTTCGCCTCGTCCGGCTCCGTTACAAAATATGTGTCGAGCCCCAGCGCGGCAAAGCCGTATACGGAAGCTCTGTCGCCTATTGCCGCTATTTTATACATAAGTCCGCCGCACCCTCTCTCTTATCATATCGTCGCCGAGCCGGCTGCGCTTGCCCTCAAGTATCAGCCTTACCGTGCCCGTTTCCGCCTTTTTCGCAAGATAATACGCGATTATGGGCGCGGGCGAAAAGCTTTCGTAGCGCGCGCCGTCTGTGAGCTTCATAACCTCGTCGTCGCACCATTTCTCAAACAGATGCGCGCCCGCCTTCATATATTCCGCGCCGTCGGCGTAATCGGTCGCGGCGACGTGCTCGCAAAGCGCGTCGACCCCGTTTTCGGCCGCCTGCGCGAGAGCGGGAACGTTGAGCGTTCCGCCCGAATAGAGCGCCGTTTTAATAAACGGCAGATTTTTTCCCGCCGCCGCGCTTCGGTACGCCGCTTTAAGATTTGCCGTGTCTGCCAAGATTGCGGCACAGCGCTTTAAAAACGCGTCGCCGCTTTTTTTCGCCTCCGCCTCAATCGCTTTAAACATTTCGTTGTCCGTATAGATTGCGCATGCCTGACCATCCTGCGTGCGCAAAAGCAGCGCCATAGCCTCCTCCGCTACCCGCGCAAGAGTTTGGTCAAGCTCGGAATAGCTCCTGTTTCTGACGCTTTCATAAATCACGTTCTTGTCGGCCGTTCCGCCGTCAAGCAGCAAATCCGTGCCGTCTATACCCGAAAACACCGACTTCACCGACGCCTTTATATTATGATAATCCACCGGCAGGCGTATGATGTTAAGAAGTGCCCCGTCGGCGATTTCGGAGATGAAGTCAAGCGTTTCTTTTTCCGCCGCCGCGACTATATCCTCCGCGTCGTCCGCTCCGCCGCCGCTGTAGCCGCGGTCGCGCAGAAAACGCAGCGCGGACTCGTAGCTGTCGGAGGCTATGAGCTGCTCTATATCGCGCGATGTGAGAAGCGACGCCTCCTTTGCCCGCACGCGGGCAACACTGTAAGTATATTCCTTCATTGGCATCACTCCCGTTTAACCGAACAGAAATCCGTTTACCATATCGTGCAGACGGTCCAGCTCCGACTCCATGAGCGCCGCCACGGAGCAGTTTTCCTCTATGTCGCCGTAGGACAGGATAAATCCGCCGTCAATATCGCGCGATTTTTCGGATATTTTAAGCCCCTTGCGCTCGGCAGCCGCCTTGAAGCCGCCGCTTAGCCGTTCCTTGTCCCTTGCGGACAGAATAATCTCGCCGTTTTTGCCCGACGCGTACTTGTCAAGCAGTTTTTCCATGAACTCGAAATATTCCGCGTCCGACATTCCGACCGTTTTAATATGCGCTTCCTTTAGGATCTCGCCTATAAGCCTCTGCTTCTCGCGCAGCAAAACGCGCTTTTTCGTGACCTCGCCGGCGGATATAGCCCGCGCTATGACACGCTTGTATTCAAGCTCCGCGCGGTCGGCGGCGTCCGCTTCGATACGCTCCGCCTCCGCCTTCGCGCGGTCCGTCACGCGCTTTGCCGCCTCCTTTGCGGCGCCGATAATCCCATCGGCCTCGCCTTTAGCCTCCAGCGCGATTTCGTCTATAATTTTATCCAATCCGTTCAATGTATCCACTCCTAACGCGTCAGAACGTCTTAAATATTCAAGCCCGCTATACCGAAAATAGCAAGTATGGAAACGAGCAGCGCCAGAATCGCGTATGTCTCGACCATGGCCGCGAAAATCATTCCCTTACTCATCTGGTCCGGCTTTTTCGCAATCATCATTATACCCGACGCGGCGGCTTTGCCCTGGCTTATCGCCGACAGAAGCCCCACAACGGCGATTGGCAGACACGCCGCGCAATAAAGCAGTCCCTTTGCGACCGAAATGTCCGCCGAACCGCCCAGAATACCTATCTGGCTCAATGTTATAAACGCGATAAGCAGTCCGTAAATACCCTGCGTGCCCGGAAGAAGCTGCATGATGAGCACCTTCGAGAACTTTGACGGATCCTCCGTAACGACTCCCGCCGCCGCCTGTCCTGCTATGCCAACGCCTATGGCCGAGCCCGTTCCCGCGAGCAGGGACGCGAGCGCCGCGCCCAAAAGAGCGAATACTATTCCCAAACTAATCATTTTAAATTTCCTCCTTGAATTTATAATATTTTGTATGAACGGAAAACGGCTTGAACTCGCGTCCTCCGCCCTCAAAAAATTTACCGAAGAATTCGACGAACTGCAAGCGGTTCGTGTGCACGTACGCGCCGAGCAGGTTTACACCGATATTGAGCGCGTGGCCTATCACAAACACCACCGCGAACAGCAGCGCGCCGACTATCCCGCCGCCGAACATGGAGCCCATTTTGTTAAATACCGTGGCTATGACTCCTGTGGCGAGCCCCAGCGCGAGCAGTCTCGAATACGACAGTATATCGCTAAGCCAGCTCGTTACGCCATAGAGCGAATACGCGCCCTTGGCAAGGCGTTTGCCGATTTTGTTTTTCGGCG
>CANRAG010000185.1 GCA_947628515.1 uncultured Clostridia bacterium
GTACAAGACGCTGATCACGCTTCTAAACCCCGTAGCTCCGCATGTGACGGAGGAGCTTTGGGAAATACTCGGCGGAGAGGGGCTGCTGTCGCTTTCGAAGTGGCCGGAATACGATGAGGAAAAGACGGTGGACGACGAGGTGGAAATCGTTGTTCAGATAAACGGTAAGATAAGGGATAAGGCAATGGTTCCGGCGGAGATTGACCGCGACGCGCTGTCACAGCTGGCGATGAACCTTGACAGCGTTAAGGCGCTGACGGCGGGAAAGACCGTGGTTAAGGTGATTGCCGTACCGGGCAGACTTATAAATATCGTAGTCAGATAAGGAAGGAAGGACACAGAATGGCATTCTGGAACAAGAAGAAGAACGACGCCCCTGCACAAAGCGAGTCCGCAAAGGAGGAAAAGCAGGAGGCAAGCACGCTTGACTTAATCAAGGAGGCTATGGAGGAGGCGAAAGAGGAGCGCAGCAGTCAGATGCAGCAGCAGGCAGCGGCGGCTCAAAATAACGGTATGCCGACTCCGGACGAGATACGAAAGGCGCAGGAGGTGCTTGCGCGCGCGCAGGCGGCACAGCAGGGCGGCGGCGCTAATGCGGGCAGCGCTAAGGTCGGCGCCAACGCTCCGATAAACACGGCAAGTCTTAAGGCGGTCATAAACCTGTTTGTCCAGAGCAAGTCGCAGGAGAATTTGAAGCGGGTTATGGACTGCTTGCAGAACCCGAAAACGCTCGTTTGCGTTCCGGCTCAGATCATAACGAGCAAGGAAAATCAGGAAAAGATGAAAAAGGGCGGCGAGGTAAAGCTCGAAGGCCCCGTTCATATAAATCCCGTACTGCTTACGGACAACACCGGCAAGAAGGTGTTCCCGATATTCTCCGGTGAGGACACAATACCGGATGATATAAAGAGCAAGACTCCGAAGGTTAATATGCCGCTCGGCCAGTGTATAAATATAATGCGCGGCATGAAGGATGTGGATACCTTCGCGCTCGACCCGTACACGGCAAATATAAGAATAGGCGTAAACGCCGAAGAAAAGAAGTAAAAAATAAAATCTAAAAACGGGGCGGTATTTAAAAACCGCTCCCGTTTTTTTATGATTTTCTTTTTAAGAACGCCGTTACCACCAGCGCTATTGCGCCAATCAGCACTATTGTGCCGCCCGGACGCAGATTTAAATAGTACGATACGAAAAGTCCGATAAGCGTGAACAGCTCCGCGAATATTATTGAAAATATAAGCGTTTTCTTATAGCTCTTTGCCACAAGCATCGCCGTCGCCGTAGGTATTACGAGCAGGGACGAAATCATGAGCGCGCCGACTATGCGCGAGGCTACAGATACGGTTATCGCCGTAAGCAGCATGAGCAGGAAGTTGATTGCCTTTACCGGTATTCCGCACAGCGCCGCCGCCTCCTCGTCGAAGGTCAGCGCGTATATCTCCTTGTATAGGAGCGTTGTGACGATTACCACAAGCGCCGACAGCGCGACCGTCATTATAAGCTCAAAATCGGAGATTGCTACTATGGAGCCGAACATAAAGCTGTTTATGTTCGCCGCGCCGTTTTTTATAAACCCCGAAAGCACCGCCGTAAGCCCTATGCCTGTCGACATGACTACAACCGTGGCAATCTCGGAGTACGCGCCGAATTTTTTACGAAGCCCCTCTATGCCGAGAACGGCGGCTATGGAAAACAGAACAGCGCCGACAAGTGGGTTTATACCTATCAAAAGCCCGAACGCTATGCCGCCCAGAGCCGAGTGCGAGGCGGCGTCGCCTATTGCGGAAAAGCGTTTTAGGACAATCGGCAGACCTATACACGGAGCGCTGACAGCGATGAGCGCGGCTGCCGCGAACGCACGTATCATAAACGCGTGAGCGAAAATATTACCCATGACGGTGCACCCTCTTTCCGGCGAGAATATCGGCTATGCGCTCAAACGATAAATCCGCCTTGTTCACAAACTCCTCGTAGCCGTGCTCGCAGAATATCAAAAGCTTGTTCGCCGCGTCGAGCAGCGCGGGCGTGTCGTGGTTTGTCATGATAATGGTCATGCCGTCGGAGTTCAAACGTTTTATAATTTCCATAATCTCACTGACCGACGCGGCGTCTATGCCGACCGTCGGCTCGTCCATAAGCAGCAGCTCCGGCTCCGCCGCGAGCGCGCGGGCTATAAATACCCGCTGCTGCTGTCCGCCGGAGAGCGCGCCTATGGGCTTGTTTTTGTATTCGCTCATGCCCACAAGCTCCAAAGCCTCTAAAACTCTTGCGTCGTCGGCTTTCGTGTATCGCCTGAACAATCCCTTTTTTGAGAACAGGTTTGCCCGCACCACCTCGCCTACGGTGGTGGGGAAACCGGCGTTAAACGAATTTGCCTTCTGCGAGACATACCCCACGCGGCTGCGCGCGCGGGAAAGCTCGCCGCCAAACAGCCGGATTTTTCCGCTGTCGGGTTTTAGCAGGCCGAGTATAATCTTAATAAGCGTGGACTTTCCCGTGCCGTTAGCGCCTATTATACCGAGAAAGTCGCCCCTATGCAGCGTGAAGCTCACGTCCTTTAAAACCGCTGTATCGGGATATTCGAATGTAAGATTTTCCACTCTTATAATTTCGTCCGACATAGAGATATTCTCCTTATTTAAGCGCGCGGCTGAGCGCGTCAAGATTTTCATACATCACCGTGAAATAATCCTTGCCGTCCGCGCTGCCCTCAAACGGATCGAGAATGAGCACCTCACAGCCCGTGTCCGACGCGACCGCGTCAACCACGGCGGTTGATGAAAGCGGCTCGCTGAAGATGTATTTTATACCGTTTGCTTCTATGAAGCTTTCAACCTCGCTCATATGCGCCGGAGACGGGTCCTCCGAATTATCGACGCCGTTTATCGCCATCTGGTTTAGTCCAAACGCGTTGCACAGACAAAAATACGCGCGGTGCGAGGTGATGATAGTGTTTTGCGAAAAGCCTTTCGCCGCTTTTTTGTAGTCGTCTGTCAGCTTATCGATTTTCGCGCGGCAGTCTGCGAGACGCTCGGCGTAATAGTCGCTGTTTTCGGAGTCCGCCTGCATGAACGCTTCGGCTATTGCGTACATCTGCGCGTAAGCGTTTTCGGGGTCAAGCCATACGTGCGGGTCGTAATCCTCGGATATGTTAGGGACTGCCTGCGCCGCTTCGACCGTAATGACGTCCGTTCCGGCTGTGACGTCGTTTATCGAGTAAATCCACGGTTCCATGCCAAGACCGTTATATATGAACACATCCGCGTCGGAAAGCCCCGCTATGTCCGTCGCCGTAGGCTCAAAATCGTGCGGCTCCGTGCCGGTGGGGCAGAGCGTGTATACAGCTACCTTGTCTCCGCCTATTTCCTCCGCGAAGCTCTGCATCGCGTAGAACGAGACGTAGACCTGGAGCTTTGAACTGTCCTTTTCGCTTGCGGCGCCGCAGCCGGATACAGCGGAGATTACCGCCGCGGCGGTAAATAATACCGCGAATTTTTTTATTAATTTATTCATTAAATTATTCATTGCCATACTCTCTTTTTTACTTTGCGTCATACCAGCTCTTGCCCGACGAAGCGTCCGCGACAAGCGGCACGTCGAGCTTTACCGTGTTTTCCATTTCATAGGTGAGCAGCTTTTTTACGTGTTCTGCCTCGTCCTCGGGCGCTTCTATAATCAGCTCGTCGTGAACCTGAAGGATAAGCTTCGATTTAAGATTTTCTGCTTTGAGCCGGTTATATACCCGAACCATGGCAAGCTTTATAATATCGGCGGCGGTGCCCTGAACGGGCGTGTTCCTTGCCGCTCTTTCG
>CANRAG010000186.1 GCA_947628515.1 uncultured Clostridia bacterium
CAGTATGCCCAAAGCGCCCAGTCCCGCGACTACAGCCGCCGCCGTGCCCCATGCCGCCGGAAGCTTTACGGAAAGTCCTGCCATGGATAGGAACATATCAACCCGGAACAGATACACTATCCCGCCGCCAACGAGCATAAACCAGAAGATACAGTCAGAGAACGCGCTCATGTAATCCTTTGCCTTTACGCACTGATAAAGCTTTATTCCCAAGCCCGTAAACAGGTGTATAATTCCCAGCACGAAGCTGAACATAAGCATTTTCATCGGGTTTTTAACCGGCTCGAACCATAGCGGCGGTATCGTTATTTCTTTGCCGAAGAACGTTGACGCCACCGTAGGTATCAAATCGCCGAAGTAGCTGCCGAACAGCACGCCCCAGAATATCGTGGATATTCCGCAGTACATGAACATGCGCAGCGTTTTCTTCATTTCCGGCTCCATATTCGCGAATTTTTTAAGCGCGAACAGGCAGCCCAAAAACATAATAAGCCCGTACGCCGCGTCAGACAGCATGAGCCCGAAAAACGCGTAGTAGAAAAGCGACATTATGCGTGTCGGGTCTATCTCGCCCTTAGCCGGCATGGCGAAGGTCTTTACAACGCCCTCAACCGGTTCTGTAAGATACCTGTTTTTAAGCAGCACCGGAGCGTCGTCGCCCGCGTCCTCCGTCTCGACCGCCGCGCTGTACTTGTGCTCGAGCGCCGCGGAAAGCGCCGCCGCGCTCGATTTCGGCACGTAGCCGTCTATGACAAACACCTTGTTTCGCTGACTGAGCTTTGACAGCACATCGTATTTTTCGGTTCGCATGGTATAGTAGTCCACCATGAATTTAATCGAGTCCCGCGCCCCCTTATACGATATAATTTCCTGTTCAAGCGCCGCGATTTCCTTTTTGATTGCTTCCGTCTCCCTTTGATTTTCCCGCATACGCTCCGATGGTATGCCGTCATACGAGGTTTTCATACGCGAAAACCCGAATGAGCGCAGAAGCTTCTCGCAGTCTGCCGCGTTTTTCTTCGCGCACAGCACAAACACGCAGGTTTGCTGCGGAAGCGTGTTCACGACCTCAACATACATCGGGGGAGCGTCCTTTTGTAAAAAGCAGCGCTCCGTTATCTTCTCCGCGTCCGTTTCGTAAGGGAACATTCCGATTATGCACGCGCTTTTTTTCGTCCCCTCCGACGCGAGCGATACGTCAAGACCCAGCCACGGGCGCAGCTCGTCAATCTCGGACATGCGCCGAACAATTCCCGCGCGGCGCTCCGCGATTTCCTCCGAAAGCTCCGTGATGCGGTTTGCGGTATTTAACATTTCGGGTATGTCGTCGGTAAACGCGTAGTATTCCTCCGCAGAAAGCGCGCGCCGCCCGTTTAAGGACGACAGCATGCTCTTTTCCTCCGGCGCGTATTTTTCGAGGATCTCAAGCGCCTTCTCGCCCGTGGTGCGCTCGCGCATAAACTCCGACCGGAAATCGCTTGTGTTCATATTGGAAAAGCCCATCGCCTCGTTTCCCGCGTCAGGTTCGGATATGTCTATAATCTGCTGTCGCTGCAAAAACTCAAGCACCGCTTTTCTGTCCTTTTTATTTCCGTATATTGTGATACGGCTCATAGGCACTTTCAAAAATAATCACCTTCTTTTAGCTTACCAGCGCGTCGATAACCATTTCCACCGCCTTCTTGCGCCCGTTCGCCGCGCTTTTTGAAAGCGCCGCCGCTTCGAGCTTCGCGTCGCGGTTCACATTTTTCTCTATAGCCGCCGCCTCCGCCCCGGCCGCGTCTGTTCGGGCGTCTATTATCCGCCGCGCATTTTCGCGCGCGGCTTCCGTAATCCGCTCCGCTTCCGCCTGCGCCGAGGCGGAGATTGCCTTTGCCTCCGCTTTGGCCCGCGCCACCGTTTCTTCCGCCGCATTCTCGGCGTCGGCTATCCGCATTATGGATTGTTTCGCCATTTGTGCCTGCCTCCCATTTTTATTAATTAGTCAGAATATTTCCGGGTCATTCCGTTATGCTTACGGTTTTCGCGGCGTCGTCCCACTCAACCGTCGCGCCGAATGATTCCGCGATAGCTCTTACCGGAACCATTGTGCGGTCGTTTATAAGCTGCGCGGGAACCTCCAGCTCAATCGGAACGTCGTTTTTATACATAACCTTGGAGCCTATTGTCATGCTTATTCTGGTCGTGCCGCGCGTTGAAAGGACGGTGTTGGTGGCGTCGTTCCATACAACGCTCGCGTTCATCGCCTCAAATATCGCCCTTAACGGGACCATGGTATTGTCCATTATAATGTCTGGGTTCTGCTCATACGCCTGGAACGAAACCCGCCTTCCGTTATACAGCACCGTTATGCCGCTGTTAACCGACGAGTCAGTCTGGTGCGACATTCCGTACTCTTTAAACATATCGAGCGCCGGCGAATAATCCGAGCAGAAGATTACCGCTTTCTTTGAGTCCTTAATCATATTCTTGTCAATCTCGGTTACGCTGTCGGGGATATAAATGGATTCGAGACTGTCGCATGACTGGAATGCCGCGCCCACCTGAACTACGCCGTAGGGGATGATTATTTCGCTCAGCGCGTCACAGTTTGTGAACGCGTCGCTGTCGATCTTCACTACCGATACCGGTATGTTCACGTTTTTAAGCCTCATGCAGTTGTAGAACGCCTGCTTGGGGATAACCGAAATCCGGCTGTCGGCGGGGAACTCTATTTTTTCTATGGAGCTGCAACCGTAGAACATTCCCTCCGGAATTGACGTGATGCCCGGAGCCATGGTCACGCTCGTAAGCGATTTGCAGTCCTTACACGACATAGTGCCGCTTACAAGATTTGTCAGCCCGCTGAAATCCAAATTCGTAACGCCCGAACCCTGGAACGCCGAATCATCCCAGCCATACTGCAATCCCGAAGGGATTGTAACGCTCGTGACGCCTATGCAATTTGCAAACGCGCGGTCACCTATGCTCTTTATAGTGGACGGCAGGGTTATATTTTTAAGAGACTTGCACCCGTTAAAGGCGTCGGCCTCGATATTTTCCACACCCTCCGGTATATTGACCGTTCTCAGCGCCGCCGCGCCCTTGAACACGTTTCCGATAGTTTTTACGGTGTTCGGGAATGTGACGGCGGTCTGTTTTTTAAATATTCCCTCTCCCTCCACCTTTGTAACCGGTGTGCCGAGCAGCTCGTCGGGGATAACTATGTTCTGGCTCGAGCCCTTATAACCCGTGATTGTAATCTGGTTATCCATTCTTTCATAGAACCACGAGTCGTCCTCAAGCGCAAGCGCATGGAGCGAAATACCGCAAAATGTCATGGCGGCCGCCATCATGGCGCCGACCGTTTTTTTAAATTTCATAAAAATCATCCTTTCATATGTATTATGTGAATATTATACCATATATCATTCCACCCTGTCAAGAAAAATACCGTATCGTCACGGAGTTTGTGCGTACGTTCCTTATACAGAAAAAACGCGGCAAAGCTTTGCCGCGCATTATTAACAGTTTTAGCCTTTGTTTGAATAAGCCTCTTGCACTCTTTTGAGCAATTCCTCGTCCGCGCCCATATTCCTGAATGTTTCAAACAACTCGGCTCGTCCCTCGGCTCGTCCTTCAGCTTTAGCGTCGGCGATATAAGACGCTTCATCGTGCAATGCCCGCTCTCTTATGCGCGCTATCTCGCGCAGCTTGTCGTCCGCGCTCATCTTTTTTAATAGGAA
>CANRAG010000187.1 GCA_947628515.1 uncultured Clostridia bacterium
AAGATAGAGCTTGCGCCGAGCGTGCAGAGAGAATATGTGCACAATGAAGAATATAACGATGTGGACAAGCTGTTTAACGAGCGTTTAAAGAATAAGCAAGGCATAATATTCGATACGCTTTTATCGGAGGAAGGCGGACGGTTTTATCATGAGCAGAACAGAAACGTGATAATGGAAATAGACAAGGACGAGCTTAAAGAGCTTCCAAAAGGATATTTCTGGACGGATTACAGGACGCTTAATATGCTTGTTCAAGTAAATAACTGTCTTAATATACAGCTTAGGAATTTATTATCGGTATTGGAGTGGTGATAATGAAAAAAATAGAAAGGGCTCTGTTATGGAAAAAAATTGTTTGAATGTGGCATTTACTTGCAATGAGAATTACCAACAACATTTGGCTGTTGCGATCCATTCGCTGTTTGAAACGAATAAAGAATTTGAAGAAATAAACGTATATGTATTGACTTCGGTTGATAAATTTTCACATGATGATTATTTTAAAAGTTTGGAAAGAAAATATAAACGAACGATCAACTTTATAAACTGTCAAAGATTAAATAAAATCTTGGATAGAAGTAATGTAAACATTAAATGGTATGAGCAACATTATATACTGTTTTTAAGCATGGTATTATGCGATTTGGATAGAATTCTTTATTTGGATTGTGATATAGTTGTAAATGCATCTCTGTATGAGTTATGGAATTATGATTTAGCAGATAAGTGTATGGGTGTTGCTATTGAATGTATGAGTACAGATACACGCGAAAGATTGGGATGTATCGAGCAAGCTACATTTAATACCGGGTCGGTGTTATTTGATCTTGAAAAGTTTAGAAGAGATGCGATACAAGAACAAATAATTGAACTTATAGGTACTGAAGAAGGAAGTGAGTGTTTTAAATATTATGGAATGCAAGATATTTTAAATATATTAATGAAAGACAAATTTATTGTATTACCAAAGAAATATAATTTTATGGAAGCGCAAGATAAATTGCCGGCAAAGTATGCAATGAAAACATTTACTATAAATAAATATTACAGTCAGGAAGAACTGGTACAGGCGAGATTTGCCCCGGCAATCATACATTTTTGTACCGGTAAAGAATGTCATCCTTGGACGAATGTATATAAAGGTAAGTATAAAAAGTTATATTGGAAATACGCAAATATGATCCCATGGGCAGTGGAAGAGAAATATCGAAAAACTTTAAAAGTTAGATTAATACAAATTGCTGTAAAACTCCATATTGATGATTTGTTACTTAAGATAAAGTATTTTCGATATCTGTAGTAGGAGAGAATTATAATGGCTTTAACTGACAGAAAACAAACAGTCCTAAATTTAGCGGCAAAAATCATTTCATATGGGACAACATTTTTGATATCATTTTTTTTGACGCCTTATTTAGTAAATAAACTTGGTAAAGAAATATATAGTTTTTATCCGTTAGCAAATAATTTTGTAAGTTATATGGGAATTGTTACTGTGGCGTTAAATGGTATGGCGTCACGGTTTATAACAATAGAAGTTACAAAAAATGAAAAAAGAAATGTTAACGAATATATTTCTACGGTATTTTTTTCCAACATATTAATGTCGGTTGTTTTGGCGATATTTATGTGCGCAGCAGTAAAATACTTGGAATATTTAATTCAAATACCTGTTGAAAGTATTATCGCGGTAAAGATATTATTTTCACTCGTATTTATCTCTATGCTTGTTAATTTATTTACGTCTGTATTCGGAGTGGCAGTATATGCAACAAACAAATTAATATATGGATCGATAATTGAAATTCTTGTTTCTATAAGCCGGGTCTTATTATACATAATATTATTTGCTGTTTTCACTCCTTCTATAATCTTTGTGGGGATTGTAAGCTTGGTTATTGCGCTTATGACGTGCGGATTGCAAATGATATGTACTAAAAAACTGCTTCCATATGTTAAGTTATCAAAAAAATACTATGATCGTTTAAAAGTAAAAGTTCTTGTGTCGAGCGGCGTTTGGAATTCAATAAATCAATTAGGCGATTTGTTGCTTGGCGGTATAGGAATCCTGTTAGCTAATGTTTTATTGGGACCCGGAGAGGCAGGGGACTATTCTTTAGCATTGTCGATACCACATTTTGTTTCCGGGCTGGTTTCGGCAATGACTGCGGTTTTTTTGCCGAGAATGGTGAAAAGCTTTGCTTTAAATAATGAAAATGAGATGATTATTATCACCCAAAATGCGCAAAAGTTTTTAGGATTAGTGATGAATATTCCAATAGCTGTATTTATGGCGGTTGGTCAAAATTTTTATAAGCTTTGGGTACCGTCGGCGGATCCGATAAAATTGCAAATATTAACCGTTCTGATTATAGGCGAGTCAATTATTACAGCTGTAAACTGGCCTGTAACGAATTTAAATATAGTAATGAATAAAGTGAAAATTCCGGCATTGGTTTTAGTGGGAGCGGGAATTATCAATACTATAGGAGCGATTCTTTTGTGTAAGTATACAAAGCTGGGAGTATATTCTATAGTTATTATTCATTGCGTTGTTTCGTTATCCTATTTTGGCATATTTACAGTCGCATATGTATGTAAAAATCTTCGGGTTGCATATCGTACTTTTGCCATACAAATGTTACAATCTTTAGTCGGAGCCGTATGTATATTCTTGAGTTCGTTTGTTATAAATCAATTTTTTTCGGTTACGGATTGGATAAAATTATTTATGGAATGTATTGTATGCGGTATTATTGGATTGATGGTCAATTCATTAATACTTTTAAAGCCTACGGGCATATATGAAATTTATAACAAATATGTCAGGATACGAAAAAGAGACATATAGTTTGCAGCTTTAAAGCACATTACGATGAATAGGTTAGAGAATTATGCAGTTAAATGAGGAATAAAGTTTCTGCATACTCATGAAACAGAAAAATCATTTTAAGGTCAAATTGTAAATCTTTTATCAATGTTGGAGTGATGAATATGAAAAAAATGAGACTTGGCATAATCTGCCCGTCGGAGATAGCGTTAAGGCGGTTTATGCCGGCAATACAAAAATGTGATGGAGCCGAATACATAGGAGTGGCATACGCTGACGCCGAGGAATGGTTTGGTGAAAAAGAGGCGGATCAAAGCATAATCGAAAGCGAAGCGAAAAAGGCGGAAAGCTTTAGAGAAAGCTACGGCGGCAAGGTGTTTTCAAGCTATACCGATTTGATAGTGTCGGACGAAATAGACGCGGTATATCTTCCGTTACCGCCCGCGTTGCATTACAGGTGGGCAAAAAAAGCGCTTGAACACGGTAAGCATATATTTCTTGAAAAGCCGTCAACGACGTCTGCAAAGGACACAAAAGACCTCATAGAGATCGCAAAGAAAAATGGACTTGCGGTACATGAAAACTATATGTTTATCTTCCATAAACAGCTTGACGAGATAAAGAAGCTCACGAAGCGTATAGGCGATATACGGCTTTATCGTGCGTCGTTCGGATTTCCGCAAAGGGCTAAAAATGATTTTAGGTACAACAAAGCCCTCGGAGGCGGCGCGCTTCTCGACTGCGGCGGATATACGATAAGACTTGCGACGGAGCTTTTGGGCGACAGCGCAAGAGTGGTATATTCACAGCTTAATAAGACCGATGGCTTTGACGTTGACATATACGGAAGCGCGGCGCTTGTGAACGATGACGGAGTAAC
>CANRAG010000188.1 GCA_947628515.1 uncultured Clostridia bacterium
CAATCGGCGTGCCGCTCTACGCCTGCGGCGGCGGGACAATCCCGCTTTTGCAGCAGTGGCTCGCGGACGGCATGAGCATGGGCAGCGCGACCGCGTTTATGATAACCGGTCCCGCGACGAAGATAACAAATCTCGGCGCGCTTAAGATAGTGCTCGGCATAAAGCATTTCGCGATGTATTTCGCATTCGTCATGCTCTACGCTCTCGTGAGCGGGTTTATTGTGAATTTGATTTAAGCCTGTCAATTGTTAAAGACGCTCGTCGCGGGTAAATCGGATATATACTTCCCCCCGCTAGGTACTGCTGTGACGAGATAATTTATGTGCGCCAGCGGGTAATTGTAAATCCGACGAACACGCCGGAGCCGAAAATCATCATAGAGGCAATAGAGACGGGAGCGGAAACAACAACGGTAACGGCGCATATCGAAAATCCCACATCGCAAACGGATGCGGGAACGCTCATTGCGGCGGTATATGATAAAGATAACGTTTGCCGTCAGGTACGGATCATAAGCGGCGGCACAGCCGAATTTGACAAGATTACAAGCGGAAAGGCGCGCGTTTTCCTGTGGAGCGGCTTATCCGGAGAGGATGCCATGAAACCGCTGCTTGATTTTGCCGATAGGATAATATCAAATTAATAATTTAATATTATCCCGATTGCGACGCGGTAAGCTTTGGACCAACAAAATACACAAGGCGGCATCGCCATGGCGATGCCGCCTTGTGTATTTCGTTTTTGAGATTTTATTTGCTAAATTGTTCTTGCAATCTTTTCAAAAACAATTCTGACGCTTGTGAAAACATCTGATGTTTTTTCCATACAATATCAAGATGTACGGACATTTCGGATTTCAGAGGTCTGAAGCAAAGCGTCTTTTTTTCGTTTGTACGTATGATTTTATCAAGGCATAAAACATAACCCAGCCCCTCGTCTGCCATAAGCGAAGCGTTATAAAGCAGATTATAGGTTGCAACAATATTTAATTTTTCAAAATCCTGTTTTATCCATTTAGGTATATCTCGGCTTAATAGCGTTTGTCGGGAAACTATCAGCGGCAAATCCCATAAATCTTCAGGTTCAATACATTCTTTATCGGCAAGATGACTGTTGCATCGCATAAGAAGTCCCCAAGTATCAGTTGCCGGCAGCCTTAAATACTCATATTTTGTTACATCGGCAGGCTCTACAAAAACGCCGAAGTCAAGCAGTCCTTTATCAAGTTTATCGGCTATATCATCACTGTCCCCGCTGAAAATATGATAGTGTATATCGGGATGCTCTCTGTGCAGTTCAGTTGCAATACGCGCAATTAACCGCATAGCGTCCGTTTCACCTCCGCCTATGTAAACATCACCGCTTACGAAATTATCATCAGATAAAAATTCGGCTTTTGTCTTGTCCGCAAGATTTATAATATCCTCGGCACGTCTTTTAAGCAGCATACCGCCGCCGGTCAGCGAAAGCTGTTTGCTGCTGCGTACGATGAGCTTCGTGCCAAGCTCGTCCTCCAAATCCATAAGCTGGCGCGACAATGTGGGCTGAGTGATATGCAGCGACTCAGCCGCTTTTGAAATGCTTCGTTCTCTTGCTACCGCGAGAAAGTATTTTAAAACGCGTATTTCCATTGTATAATTTCTCCTTTCGTTATGTCTTTACTATATCATAAGATAATATGCCCGTCAAGCATATTATCTTATGCGATATAAGTATTTGACAAAGAGACTTTTTCAATGTATAATTAAGGTATAACAGGTTTTTTTCAAATGGCAGACATACGCTCCCTTATTGAAAAATCATTTATTATGAAAGGACGGTAAATCAAAAATGACGGAGGCAATAAAGCTTACAACCGAATGGGACAAAACTTTTGCGAAAAGTGATAAGGTAAACCATAAAAAGGTAACATTCCGCAACCGCTATGGAATTACATTGGCAGCGGATATGTACACGCCGAAGGACGCAGACGGAAAGCTCGCGGCGATCGCGGTGTGCGGACCGTTTGGAGCGGTAAAGGAGCAGGCTTCGGGCTTATACGCCCAGGTAATGGCGGAGCGCGGATTCCTGACGATTGCCTTTGACCCGTCGTTCACGGGTGAGAGCGGCGGCGAACCGCGGTATATGGCGTCACCCGATATTAACACGGAAGATTTTCAGGCGGCAGTGGATTTTTTATCTGTACAGGACTGTGTTGATCCGGAAAAGATCGGCATAATCGGCATCTGCGGTTGGGGCGGCATGGCTCTTAACGCCGCCGCGCTCAATGCGGCTGTCGCTTCGACCATGTACGACATGACGCGCGTTAACGCAAAGGGCTATTTCGACGCGGACGACAGCGAAGAAAAACGATATGAGACAAAAAAAGCGCTCAACGCGCAGAGAATAACCGACTATAAAAACGGCGGCTACGCGCTCGGCGGCGGAGTCGTTGACCCGCTTCCCGATGACGCGCCGTTCTTCGTAAAGGACTACTATGACTACTATAAAACGAAGCGCGGATATCATAAGCGCTCGCTCAACTCCAACGGAGGCTGGAATATTATCGGGTGTATGTCGTTTATAAATCAGCCGATTTTGCAGTACAGCAATGAAATCAGATGCGCTGTGCTTGTTATGCACGGCGAGAAAGCGCACTCGTGCTATTTCAGCCGCGACGCATACGCGGATATGGTAAACGGCAACAAATACACGGACAATAAGGAACTGCTTATCATTCCCGACGCGGTCCATACGGATCTGTACGACGGCGGAGGAAAGAACGCTATTCCCTTTGACAAGCTGGAGGGGTTTTTTAAGGATTATCTGGAAAGGTGATAAGGGTTGAAGAAAGAATTGAAATTTTGTACTGTACTTGCATTTGCTACGATATTATCTATATCCTCAACCGCCTGCGCGGCTAACGGTTTCCCTATGCACGAGCCTTACGGCGAGGGCGTGGGTGCTATGCCGGGGCGTGTTGTATGGGCGTATGAGCCGGACTCGGTTGACTGGGACGGAAACGGATACTGGTGGGAGCCGGATAATTTTAACGAGGACGTTATACGGAATATGGTTTCAGACTCTATCGCAACACTCGGCGGCGCTTCGACTGCGGCTGACGGCTGGAGGACGCTTTTTGAAAACCGCAACGAGCGAAACGGCGAAAGCGGCGGCTACAAAGCGGGCGAAAAAATAGCGATAAAAGCCAATATCAACGGCTCGGCTGTGATGGACGACGACACCTCAGGTGAAACGAGTATGAGCTATACAAATCCGGTGCTTTTACAGGCGCTTTTGACTTCGCTCGTCGAGGACGCGGGAGTTACGCCGTCGGATATTACGGTCTACGACGTGTCGCGCCTGTTCCCCGATTACATGGAAAAAATGTGTACCGAGGGAATACTGAACGGCGTGAAGTTTGTAAACCGCGATAACGGCGTCGCCGATGAAAGCGCGCCGATCGCGTGGTCGCATGAGTTCGGCGGCGCGGTGAATTATCTTCCTACCTGCGTTACCGAGGCGAAATATATGATCAACCTCG
>CANRAG010000189.1 GCA_947628515.1 uncultured Clostridia bacterium
TAAGATAGCCTCTATACCGCATCCTGACCGTGAATTTCAAATACAGCTTATGCCGCGCATAGTTAATGCCCGCGTCCTCGAACGTCTCCTCGACCGCGCAGTCCACCACGCTTATCGGCACCACCCTGATGCGGAGCGCGGGGCCGTAATACGTGAGCAGCGAGTATCCGAAAAGACTGCCGAACGGGATTTTTACGTATGCGGGATAATCGTTATTGAGCGCGTTTTGAATATCTATCATGAGTTGCGCCTTCGTTCTGTTTATCGCCGCCGCGTCCGCTTCAACGGCGTTTATCCCGCCGTTTTCGGCCTCTATCGTTCTGTAATATTCCGTATCGCCGCGCATATCCTTTAGAACGCATCTGTTTACCAGCTCCGTAAACGCCGTGTTTGAATAGTTTGAACACTCCGCGTAGAAAACGGGCTCCGCGCGCTTTAAGAGGCAATGCGCGCCGATTATAAAAAGCAAACACAGCACAGGCGGAACAAAGCGCCATATGCTGTGTTTTTTTCTCATTCCGAGCCGCATACAGCATCACCTCCCACAGAGGTATACTATGCTGCATATCGTATTATCGTTACTTACAGAGTCTTTGCCTCAACCTCATCGCAGATGAGCTTTATAAAGTCCTTAACAGGCATACTGCCCATGTCGCCCTTTCGTCTTGAACGCACCGAAACCGTGCCGGCCTCGACGTCCTTGTCACCCACAACAATCATATACGGAACCTTTTCAAGCTGCGCTTCGCGGAGCTTGAAGCCGAGCTTCTCCGAGCGGTCGTCAACCTCGTTTCTTATTATGCCCGCAGCCTCAAGCTGCTTTTTAACATCGTATACATAGTCAAGATGCCTGTCCGCAATCGGCAGGAACTTAACCTGTACCGGCGCGAGCCATACCGGGAACGCGCCGGCATACTTCTCGATAAGCAGCGCGAGCGTTCTCTCGTAGCACCCGATTGAGGTTCTGTGTATGATATACGGGTTCTTCTTCTTGCCGTCGCGGTCAACATATTCCATACCGAACTTTTCCGCAAGCATCTGGTCTATCTGAATTGTTATAAGAGTGTCCTCCTTGCCGTGCACGTTCTTGATTTGAATATCAAGCTTCGGACCGTAGAACGCCGCCTCGCCTATACCTATCTTATATTCAAGTCCGAGATCGTCAAGGATGGTTTTCATCGCGCTCTGCGCCTCGTCCCACTGCTCCTGTGTTCCGATATATTTATCGCGGTCATTAGGATCCCACTGCGAGAAACGGTATGATACGTCCTCATACAAACCGAGGGTTTTTAACATATAGGTCGTAAGCTCCAGACAGCCGCGGAACTCATCCTCCAATTGCTCCGGAGTGCATATTAAATGTCCCTCCGAAATCGTGAACTGACGCACGCGGATAAGCCCGTGCATTTCGCCCGACGCCTCATTTCTGAAAAGGGTTGACGTCTCGTTAAGGCGCATCGGCAAATCCCTGTACGAGCGCCCGCGGTTCAGGAATGCCTGGTACTGGAACGGACAGGTCATGGGACGGAGCGCGAACACCTCGTCGTCCTTTTCTTCGTCGCCCAGAACGAACATGCCGTCCTTATAATGATCCCAATGTCCGGAAATCTTATACAGGTCGCTCTTTGCCATGAACGGAGTCTTTGTGAGCTGCCAGCCGCGCTTCTGCTCCTCGTCCTCAACCCATCTCTGTAAAAGCTGGATAATCCTCGCGCCCTTAGGCAGCATTATCGGCAAACCCTGACCGATATAATCGACTGTAGTAAACAGTTCAAGGTCGCGGCCGAGCTTGTTGTGGTCGCGCTTTTTAGCTTCCTCAAGCTGTGTTAAGTGAGCTTCCAACTCATCCTTTGTCTTAAACGCCGTGCCGTATACGCGGGTGAGCATCTTGTTGTGCTCATCCCCTCTCCAGTACGCGCCCGTGGCAGACAGCAGCTTGAACGCCTTTACCTTCGACGTGTAGCGCACATGCGGTCCCGCGCAGAGGTCTGTAAACTCGCCCTGCTTATAGAACGAGATCGCCTCGCCCTCCGGCAGGTCGTTTATAAGCTCACACTTATACGGTTCATCCTTCATAAGCTCTAACGCCTCGTCCCTCGGAAGCTCAAAGCGCTCAATTTTCAAGTTTTCCTTAACAATCTTCTTCATCTCTTTTTCAAGATTGTCAAGATCCTCGCGCGAAAACGGCTTTTCTATGTCAAAATCATAGTAAAAGCCCGTGTCGATAGGCGGGCCTATTGTGAGCTTTGCCTCTGGGAAAAGTCTCTTTACCGCCTGCGCGAGAATGTGTGACGCGCTGTGCCGCAGCGTCTGCAATTCATCCATTTCAACTGCCATAATTATTACTTCCTTTCATTGTGTTTTGAGTGTCGTCCGTCCAAAAGAAAACTCCCGAACAGACTTGTATCCGTTCAGGAGTGATAGATAGCTAACACGGTTCCATCCTGATTGCGCAAATACGGTTACTCTCAAGCTATGAAATGATAACTGCGCGTTATTATGCCGGTGTGCTTTGCTTAATTAACAAAACCGGACGCGCAGTATTCTTAGCCGGATATATGAACTGTAACCAAATATACGCCGCTCAATTCATCCTTAACGCAGATTCACGGCGGTTTTACTGGGACATATGTCCGTTCCTCCGCTGCTCCAAAGTGGTGTTCGCCCCCGCCGCGTATAGGAATACTTCCAGCCGCGATACTCCCTCTCTTTACACGCTTCCGCGCGGGCTACTGTCTTTTTCATCGCATTTCTTTTTGATGAAAACATTATAACACCTGTTTGATGTTTTGTCAAGACCGGTTTTTAAACAAGTTAAATTTATGCAAATTTTCGTTTATCGGTCTATATGCGATAACCGAGAATTTACAGAAGGTCAGCTTATTCAAAACTGTGACAGATATAACATTTAGCTTGATTTGCCGAACATATTGTGGTATCATATATACAAAGCGAGGTATGAAAAATATGAAATCTGAAATATATGCCGCGCCGCAGCTCGGTGCGGACGGGGACGGGATGTTTCTCACCGACGGCAAACTCGTTTTGCGCGGCGATTTTACCGACATGCTGCCCCGACTTAAACCGAACAGGCTCGCGGGGGAGCTGCTTGCAAAGGCGGCAAAAATAAAGAATACGGGCAAAAGTCCCACGGCGGTTGACGCGACGGCGGGCATGGGGCAGGATTCACTGCTGCTCGCCGCGCTCGGATATGACGTTAGACTGTACGAATACGACGCGACGATCGCGGCGCTTCTGCGCGACGCGCTCCGCCGCGCCGCGCGCGTTCCGGAGCTTTCGGATATTGTTTCGCGAATGAGGCTTTTTGAGGAGGACAGTATAACGGCGCTCGGCACACTGGATTTTAAACCCGACCTCATACTGCTTGACCCGATGTTCCCCGAACGGAAAAAGAGCGGGCTAATCAAAAAAAAATTCCAGCTGCTTCAACAGCTGGAACGTCCGTGCGCGGACGAGGCCGCGCTTATGGACGTTCCAGCTGTTGAAGCAGCTGGAACG
>CANRAG010000190.1 GCA_947628515.1 uncultured Clostridia bacterium
GTGCGCCCGGCGCACCGGCTCATAGGTGAACGGGCATACGGAAATGTCGGAGTACATCGCTTTTTCTTCCTCGTCCATAGGGTATTCCCTGAATCGGTAACCTCCGTAGTTGGCGTCGCCCGGCGTATACGTGGCGGGAACAGTATCCGCGCCACCGCAGCCGTTTGCCAAAAACGCTCGCAGCATATCGCGGTATTCCTCCGGCGTTTTCGGCATATCAAGTCCGCATTTATCGAGCCAGTCGGTACGAATAAGCGTCACATAGCTGTCAAAATCGGGACGGGTCGCGGTAAAGAAAAACTGCGCTCCGTCAATCTCGCCGTATCGAAGGCTTTCCTTTGTATATTCATAATAGGTGGGAGCGTATTTTTTGAATTTCTTCATATCTATTTCCGAAACGGCATTCATCGAAAAATACTGCATCGCGGTCGGGTAGTCATATGTGAATATAATATCCGGCGCTTCGTTCTGAGCAATCATGCTCTTGAACACGTTTGCGTCGTTGCTTCGCGATACCGGTACGAAGGTGATTTTTATGTTATGCCTGTCGCCGAAATTTTTCTGAATATACCTCGTCCAGTAGTTATCTTCCGGTCTTGTACCGCCGCTAAGTCCGCGGTCGTATACGGGTACGCGCAGCTCGATTTGTTCATCATATACATATACCCCGTCCTTTTCGGATAGCTTTACGCGGCTTAGCGAGCATCCGGAAACGGGCAGCAGCGCCGCAGTAAGCGACATTGCAAGAACCGCGCCGATTAGTTTTTTCATGATATACCTCTCCAATTTTAAGAATATGAAATCACAGTTTAGATTATATAATAATTATGCCGATATGTCAAGCATTTGAGTGGGTTTGATTGCGCTTCTTTTCTTGACAGACGGGATTGGGGATGGTATAATATAAGTATCGTAGAGGCAGGAGGCATATATGAAACGTAGTGCAGGGGATATTGAATACGAGCTTACGCTAAAGCGCGTAAGAAATATTAATATGCGCGTTACGGCTGACGGAAGCGTAAGGGTGTCCGCTCCGTACGGCGCCGACAGGAGCTATATTGATAAGTTTGTCGCCTCGCGCAAAGAATTTATCGCCGCCGCGCGGCAAAGGAACGAAAAACGCTTGCCCGCGCCGGAGATTACCGCGGGCAAGGATGCGGTCTATACCTGTCTTAGGGATGCGCTGTGCCGTATGTATGAACGGTTTTCGGAATACGGGTTTGAATTGCCCGAATTGCGCGTAAGAAAAATGAAAAGTCAGTGGGGCAACTGCCGCAAGGATAGGGGGATAATCACACTTAACGCGTATCTTTTCGGCCTGCCGGACAGGTGCGTTGAGCTTGTCGCGGCGCATGAACTGTCACACATGGTTGAGCCGAACCATTCTCCGGCGTTCTATTCGGTGTTTACAAAGGCAATGCCCGACCGTTTGGAACGCGAAGCGGAGCTTAAGCGGTGGCGGCTTTAAAATATTTCGTCATAATACAAACAAAGGAGTAAGACTATGAAAAAGGGTTTATTTGGAATATCGGTAATGACGGTCACGTTTTTATACGGAATACTCGCGGCGGTGCTGATATGCGTGTTCGCGTTTTGCAAGCTGCCGATAGCGGGCGCGGTGGCAATCGTGATAGCGGTTATGTTCATACAGTTCCTTATCGGTCCGCGGCTTACCGATTTTTCCATGAAGCACTTCTATAAGGCTAAGTTTACCAACAGGCTGCCGCAGTATTTGAGCGAGTTTATAAAAACGGTATGCGCAGAAAAGAAGATGAAGCTGCCGAAAATAGGATATATCGACGACGGCGCGCCTAACGCGTTTACATACGGAAGGACAAAAAACAGCGCGCGCATAATACTTACCAGAGGAATATTTGACATACTCAGCGAGGAGGAGGTCAAGGCGGTTGTGGCGCATGAGCTGGGACACGCGTGCCATTATGATATGCTGCTTATGACCGCCTTGCAGGCCGTTCCTCTCGCTCTTTACGCGATAGCGCAGGCATGTCTTGACAATAATAAAGTAAATCAGAGAGAAACCGGCGGGGATAACGGCGGCGAGGGCGGCGCGAACTATACCGCAATAGCGGGCGCGGCGGTGTTGGTGATATACGCAATCACGCAGTATATGATACTGTGGTTCTCCCGCGCGCGCGAGTATTATGCGGACGAGTTTTCCGCAAGAGTGACAAAGAACCCGAACGCACTCGCGTCGGCATTGGTAAAAATAGGTTTCGGACTGGTGTCGTTAGACGGTGATAACGGAAAACGACAGGTGTCAAAGGCCAGCGCGCTCGGTATTTCCGATGTGGACAGCTCCAAATCAATAGCCACATCAATTATAGGCGAGGGCGGCAGAGCGTCAAAGACAAGTATACAAAACGCCATGAAATGGGACTTATGGAATACGTGGGCAAAATGGTATGAGCTCCATTCGACTCATCCGTTGATTGCGAAAAGAATACTCGCGATAAGCGACTATTCAAAAAAATACGGTCAGGAGCCGTTCGTGCGTTTAGATCAAAAAAGACCGAAATCAAATGTGGGGCGCTTTGTTGGCGAATTTGCGCTTATGTCGCTCCCGTGCGTTGCGGGCATAGCGGCAATCGTCGCGGTTGCTATGGCGTTTGTGATGGAACTCAAAACGGTTCTTCTGATAATAGGAACCGCAGGGCTGGGCACAGTGCTTATCTCATTGGCTAAATACGCCTACCGTCATCCGAAAGGGTTCGGACAAGCCACGGTCGCGGAGCTGTTGGGCGAGGTTGACGTTTCGGATATGGGCGCGATACCCTGCGTGTTATCCGGCGAGCTTATAGGCCGCGGGGATCCGGGCTGCATATTCAATGAAAATTTTGTGCTCCGTGACGAAACGGGAATTATACTGCTAAACTATAAGCAGCCGATAAGAACGCTTAACAAGCTGTTTGCGCTTTTCCGTTCGGACAAGTATATCAATAAAAGAGTTACCGTAAAGGGATGGTTCAGGCGTTCGCCGGTTCCGTATGTGGACATACTCTCGATGAAGGTGGAAAACAAGGTCAAGAGACTTCGCTCCTATGTATGGGGTTATATAGCAAGATGCGTGCTGCTGGTGTTGTTTTTACTCATCATAGCCTTATACTTTATAGCGTGAAAATTCTTATCGTGATATTTTGCGCGGCTGTGGTTTCACGCCGCGCGGTATCACTGTAAAATACTCATAATATCCTCGACCGACATTTTCGTTATATCACCCTCGCCGTCAAGAGCGAGATCGGATATGGCTCGTTTTTTCTCCTGTAATTCTATTATTCTCTCCTCGATCGTGTCGCCCGCGATCAGCTTGTATATCTGCACGTTCTTTTTCTGACCTATCCTATGCGCGCGATCGGACGCCTGATTTTTTGTGAAACAAAAAAGACGGGACGAACCATTGCGTAGTTCGTCCCGACGTGGTGGGAGAGGGTGGATTCGAACCACCGAAGCTATAAGCAGCAGATTTACAGTCTGTCCCCTTTGGCCACTCGGGA
>CANRAG010000191.1 GCA_947628515.1 uncultured Clostridia bacterium
GTTGCTTTTTACTACAACAGCCTTACAATTTTTGCCGAGTTTGCACCATTTTTTAAAGTTGGATTCTAAAAACAGGTCGTATAGTCAGAATATAGTCAAACGTGTTTTTGGACGATAATATAAAAACCGCTCAAACGTGGTGTTTAAGCGGTTTTTAACTGGTGAATCATCCGGGAATCGAACCCGGGACAACTTGATTAAAAGTCAAGTGCTCTACCGACTGAGCTAATGATCCTGGCAGGGATAGCAGGACTCGAACCTACGCATGACGGAATCAAAATCCGTTGCCTTACCGACTTGGCGATATCCCCGAATATTCAGGCTGAGGCAATGTTCTACACCTGCTTAAAATAAAATGGGGTGGATAGTGGGATTCGAACCCACGACATTCAGTGCCACAAACTGACGCTCTAACCAGCTGAACTATATCCACCATTCATATATTATTAAAGCCCGCTTGGGCCGTGGCGCGAATGGAGGGGCTCGAACCCCCGGCCTACTGCTTAGAAGGCAGTTGCTCTATCCAACTGAGCTACATTCGCATATTAAGTTTTAATGGAGCGGGTGATGGGAATCGAACCCACACGACCAGCTTGGAAGGCTGGGATTCTGCCATTGAACTACACCCGCAAATCAGCATCACTCAACTTTTCCTATTTTAGCATAGCAATGCCGATTTGTCAACCCCATTTTTAAAATTTAATTAATTTTTTGAAATAAAACGTTACTGTTCAGCTATAAAGTGATAACTGCGCGTTGTTATCCGGATGTTTGCTTAATTACCAAAACCGGACGCGCAGTATCTTTAACTTAGTCGGATAGGTAAACTTTAACAATAAAGCGTCATATTTTCTTTGTTATCTCATATACAGCGTCCGTAATGCGGCTGACGTCGCGCCTTGTGTTAAAATATCCGAACGAAACCCGCACCGCGCCGCCGTTATCCGTGCCCAGAGCTTTATGGGCAAGCGGAGCGCAGTGATAGCCCGCGCGGACTATTATATCATCTCCGAGCAGCGCGGCGCACTCGGCGCTTTCAATCCCGTCCACGTTAAACGCGGTAATTCCGCAATCGGCTTTGCCGTATACCGTGACGCCCATATTAAGCAGGTTATCCCTGAATTTATCCGCGAGAAGCTTTTCGTACTCGCCTATATTCTTTGCCCCTTCGCGAAGAATGAATTCTATTCCCGCCCGTAATCCCGCGATAGCGGGGGTATTAAGCGTTCCGCTGTGGAATTTATCGGGCATGCTTTCCGGCTGGTATATGCTTTCCGATTCGCTCCCAGTACCGCCGACAATGACCGCTCTTAGTTTTTCGGGATTTTTTATGCACAAAAGCCCGGTGCCCATAGGTCCCATAAGGCCCTTATGACCGGGGCAAGCTATAATATCCGCGCCGATTGCGTCCATATCTATATCCTCCGCTCCGGCGCTCTGGGACGCGTCAAGCAGAAATATCGCGCCGGCATTGTGTGCCGCGCGAGCAATTTCTTCAACGGGCTGCTTTGTTCCGCACACATTGGATATATGGGTGCAGACCACAAGCTTTGTTTTATTTGTAATTTTTCGTCTGAAATCAAGCGGGCTTACGAAGCCCGTGAAATCTGCCGCCGCAACCGAAAACCTTCCGTGCAGCGCCGCCGGGCGCAGAACGCTGTTATGATCCATGGCGGACACGCATATGTGGTCTTTTTTATTTACGGTTCCCAATATAGCCATATTAAGCGCGTAGGTCGCATTCTGTGTGAACGCTATATTACATTCATCCTTTACCCCGAACAGCTCGGCCGCAGCCTCCTGCGCGTCAATAACGGCGCGAACCCCTCCTACGCTGAGCTTGTTGGTTCCGCGTCCGGCGTTACCGCCGCCCCAAAGCTGGTATTTAAGCATTGCCGCGTATACGGAGGCGGGTTTGCGCCTTGTTGTCGCGGCGTTATCAAGATACAGCATGGTATACACGCTCTTGACCGTTATGGCTTTCACGATAAAACCGCTTGACAGGCACCTTATGGTCGGCTATTATCCGGCGTACGGCGTTTTCGTATTTTTCATTAATCCGCACAGAATACGAGCAGCCGCCGCGGTTTATAGCCGACGGCGTGTGCAAAACCTCGGCGGGGTTTCCGATGTTTTTCTCTATCAGCCGGGCAAGCCTGGTTGCGGTTGTTATCGAACCTATTGTAATGAGCATGTTTCCTCACTCCCTTTCTTTTATGTATCTCTCTTTATTATATTATGCCTTTTAGATGTTAACGGTTACGGTAATTAATACCGAACATTGCCGTTAAAAGGCAAAAGAGAACCCGGCGCGGTCATTTCCGGGTTCTTATTCATCCTTCCTGCGGTCCGACGTTATATATATGAATTGGCCTCATAGCGACATAGGTGTATGTGGAAATCGGCCGGCAGTCTACGTCGCGGCTGTTGGCAGCGATAAGAACGGTATCGGGCGTTCCCATACCCGCGTCAACAACCACGGGGCTGTGGTCAAAGCGTTCTCCCGGCTCAAATTTCAACTGAACTATGTCCCCGTCCATAATACGGCTTAGCTGCACTACCACTCCCTGAGGGCCGGGCCCTTTGTTGTTTACGAGAAATCTGTACAGCTCATCCACTCCCGTCCACGCCGGCGCGCGGTTGTTCAGGGATATATAGTACCATCCGAAGGTCGGAGTATAGTTCATCACACCCGCTCCGGCATAGATGCATTGCGAAGCGAAATTGGTGCAGTTTCCGCCTATACCCGAAAAGTCATAATATTGCGGATTGCGCCGGTATGCCCAGCGCTTTGCATATGCGACCGCCAATGCTCTGTTATATTCCATATGTTTACCCTCCAAACGTATAATTCCTTTGATTTATACTACGTTAAAAATAGCTTTTTTGTGATATTTTTTATGAAATTCGTCCGTTTTCTATGAAAAATTAATAAAAATTAATAGAATGAGAAAAATTTCACAATTTATGGTGGACAAATCCGAATTTTATGTTATAATATATAGGTATATGGTTTGCATTAAGTAATCTATAGAGAATAATGTATTTAATGCAACCGGAGAATTGAATAAGTTCAATAATAATACATGAAGCTTATTCAATTCTATATAGACAAGCGTGGTCTATGACTGCTATATTATTAACAATTCAAACAGGAGGAGATTCCAATGGCAAAAAAGTATTGTTACCTTTTTACCGAGGGTAATGCTAACATGAGAGAGCTTCTCGGTGGTAAGGGCGCTAACCTTGCCGAAATGACCAACATAGGTCTTCCGGTTCCGCAGGGTTTCACAATTACAACAGAGGCTTGTACTCAGTACTATGAGGATGGTCGCACAATCAATCCGGATATTATGGCCGAAATTGACGAGTACATTGTAAAGATGGAAGAAATCACCGGCAAGAAGTTCGGCGATCTTGAAAACCCGCTGCTCGTATCGGTTCGTTCGGGCGCAAGAGCGTCAATGCCGGGTATGATGGATACAATTCTTAACCTTGGTC
>CANRAG010000192.1 GCA_947628515.1 uncultured Clostridia bacterium
CTGCAATAATTTCTGCACATACTGCATCGTTCCGTATGTGCGCGGCAGGGAAAGAAGCCGTAAGCCGGAGGATATAATCGCGGAGATCAAATGTCTTGTGCGCGGCGGCACAACCGAAATTTCACTGCTCGGTCAGAATGTGAATTCATACGGCAGGGATTTGGGACTTGATATTGATTTTGCGGATTTGTTGAGAATGGTAAACGGTATCGAGGGCGTGGAGCGCATACGTTTCATGACGTCGCATCCGAAGGATTTAAGCGATAAGCTCATATACACAATACGCGACTGCGACAAGGTGTGCAAGCAGCTTCATCTTCCGCTTCAAGCCGGCTCCGACAAAATTTTAAAGCAGATGAACCGGCATTATACAAAGGAACAGTATCTTAAAAAGATTGACAAAATCAAGAAGGAAATACCGAAAATTACGCTTACGACAGACATAATTGTCGGGTTCCCTACAGAAACTAACGAGGATTTCAGACAGACGCTGGACATACTTAAGTATGTGCGTTATGATAATATTTTCTCATTCATTTATTCAAGGCGCGAGGGCACTCCGGCGGCAAAGCTGGATTTCGTGCTTACCGATGAGGAAATTCATAAGAACTTTGATGAGCTTTTGGAGGTTCAGAACCAAATCTGTCTTGAAAAGAACATGGAGTATGAGGGAACAATCCAAAAAATACTCGTTGACGGCGTGAGCAAAACGAATAAGTCGCTCATGACGGGAAGAACCGACGGCGGCAAGATTGTGAATTTTACGGGTTCACGGGAGCTGCTCGGTAAATATACAAACGTAAGGATCACGCGCGCAAAGCAGTGGTCACTGGAAGGAGAGTTACTATGACAGTTATAGAAAAGGCAAGAGAGCTTGGAGAAGCTATTTTAAACAGCGAGCAAATGAAGGCATACAAGGAGGCGGAGGCCGTACAGAAGGCGGACGAAGCGTCGCAGCAGGCTATGTCCGAGTTTAATCTGAACCGTCTTAATCTGGCCCGTGATATGCAGAACGGCAAGATTTCAAGAGAGGACGCCGTTGCAAAGAATAACGAGGCGTATGAGGCGCTGCTTAAGAAAGCTCCGCTGATAGGTGATTATGTTGAAAAGAAAAAGGAGTTTGACGGGCTTGTTAATCAGGTCAATCAGATTATTAATTTCTATATCACGGGAAGTACCGGCGGCGGATGCAGCGGCAGCTGCAGCACGTGTTCGGGCTGTAACTAAGGAACGGGAGTAAGGAGCATGGCGGGAAAATTATCACCTATGATGGTGCACTATATGAAGGTTAAGGAGGAATATTCCGACTGTATCGTGTTCTATCGTCTCGGCGATTTTTACGAGATGTTTTTTGAGGACGCCGTAACCGCGTCGCGGGAACTGGAGCTTACGCTTACGGGGCGCGACTGCGGCTTAGAGGAGCGCGCGCCGATGTGCGGCGTTCCTTTTCACAGCGCCGATGTTTATATTTCCCGTCTTATCTCCGCCGGATACAAGGTGGCGATATGCGAGCAGACGGAGGATCCGAAGAAGGCAAAGGGCATCGTTGCACGAGATGTTATACGTGTCATCACGCCCGGAACCGCCACGGACGAGTCAATACTGGACGAGGGCATAAACAACTATCTGGTCGTTATGTATATGAATAATGACAGGGTGGGCTTTGCCGCGGCGGACGCGTCTACGGGAGAGATGTTCGCGACCGAGCTTTTAAGCGGCAGGTTCGCGCTTGACGAGCTTGCAAGCTACGCCCCGAAGGAGATCATAGTTAACGACGGGTTCAGCGATGAGCTCGAAGCCGTGATTGAAAGAAGCATGCATATAAAATGCGAGCGGCGCGAGGAGATATTTACGGACAGCTTCGAGGATATAGCCGAAGAACAGTTCGGAAAGAGCATAAAGGAGCTTAAGCTGGATACAAAGCCGGAGGCGGCAATGGCTGTCGCCGCCGCGCTTATATATATAGAATACGCGCAGAAATCAAAGGTCGGGTACATAAACAGGATTTCCGTGTACGAGGACAAGAGCTATATGGAGCTTGATTTTGCCACGCGCCGTAATCTTGAAATAACCGAAACAATGCGCGACAAGACAAAACGCGGCTCGCTTTTCTGGGTGCTGGACAAAACCAAAACGTCAATGGGCAGACGCAAGCTTCGGCAGTGGCTCGAACGGCCGCTGTTAAACCCGATCAATATAAATAAAAGGCTTATGTCGGTCAAGGAGCTTGTCGAGGACGCGATGCTTCGTGACGATTTAATTGAAATTCTTACAAAAACCTATGACATATCCCGTATCATAAGCCGCGTTGCGCTCGGAACGGTAACGCCGAAGGATATGGTGTCATTAAAACAGACGTTGCTGCAGCTTCCGTCTTTGGAGTACAAGCTGTCGGGAATGAAGTCACCGATGTTTGCGGGGATGTATAAGAACTTTGATATTCTTGACGACGTTGCCGCACTCATAGATAAGGCTATCGACGAGGAAAACGCCACCTCCACAACCCGCGACGGCGGAATGATCAAGGCGGGCTATAACGCCGAGGCGGACAGACTGCGTTCGGCAAAGGAGCATGGCACGGAATGGCTGAAGGAGGTCGAGGCAGAGGAACGCGCGCGCACAGGCATACCTAAGCTCAGAACCGGATTTAACCGGATTTTCGGTTATTATATCGAGGTTACGAATTCATATAAGGACAGAGTGCCGGAGGATTATATAAGGAAACAGACATTAGCTAACGCGGAGCGTTATATTACGCCAAAGCTAAAGGAGATAGAAAACACAATTTTGGGCGCGTCGGAAAGACTGGCAGCGCTTGAAATTCAGCTTTTTAACGAGCTTAGCGAAAGACTTTCGCATGAGCTGGAAAGGATGAAACGCGCGGCGAGATGTATCGCTGTTACAGACGCGCTGTGCTCGCTCGCCACAGTGGCGTATAAGAATAAATATTGTATGCCCGATGTTACATCCGATGATGTTATTGACATAAAGGACGGCAGACATCCTGTTATCGAGGCGCTCTCAAGGGACGTTATATTTGTGCCAAATGACAGCTTCTTAAATTCCGACGAGGACAGGCTGCTCATAATCACAGGCCCGAATATGGCGGGAAAATCGACATATATGCGCCAGACCGCCCTAATTACGCTCATGGCTCAGATGGGCAGCTTTGTGCCGGCAAGCTCGGCGAGAATAGGGGTTGTGGACAGGATTTTCACACGTGTCGGAGCAAGCGACGACATTGCTTCGGGACAGAGCACGTTTATGCTTGAGATGACAGAGGTTAGCAATATATTAAAGAACGCGACAAAGAACTCGCTTATTATTCTTGATGAAATCGGCAGGGGCACGAGCACATATGACGGACTGTCAATTGCGTGGGCGGTCGCGGAATATATACACAACAAGCGCAAGCTGGGAGCGAAAACCATGTTTGCCACGCATTATCATGAAATGACGGAGTTGGAGGA
>CANRAG010000193.1 GCA_947628515.1 uncultured Clostridia bacterium
CTATGCGGGCGGCATAGCGGGATACCTCGCTAACGGAGATTTGGTATCCGGCTGCAATAACAGCGGAAATGTGTCGGCAGAGGCCTATGCGGGCGGTATCGCGGGCTTTAACAGGGGCAGCACTGTGGAGAACTGCACCAATACCGGCGTTATTACGCCCGATTCGGGCGATGAGGAGCCGGATAAGGTCAAAGTATACGCGGAGGACGGAATTATCATAATCGTAACATATAACGAGGACAAATCCATGGCGGACGTTAAGGCGGACGGTTTCGTTAAAGAAAATGACGAGGTAAAGGAAATAGAGGTCGGAGCGAACCAAAAGGCGTTGGTATGGACCTCGTTTGATGAGATGAAGCCGGTGTCAACAAAGGAAATTCCCAAGTCCTGACACGGATTTGAAAATAATTTTATTAAAAGCTAAAAAACGGGGGGCGCGATAACTTTGCCGCGCCCCGTTTTTGCGTATTCACTTCCGTTACAAGCATTATTTTAAAAGTTTATTTACCGGCCCGTTAAGGCGCTTGCTAAACGCTTTGACCACAATTCCCGTAAGGAACGCGGATATTATCGTTCCCTCGCGCGTGCCTATGATTTTTCCGTTGAAAAATATTAGCGACAAAATCAGCGCGGCTGCGACGCAGCTTATGTCAAAGCAGATTTTGACATTCCCGAACTCCTTGCGCATGGTGTCGGCAAGCGCTTTAACGAACGCTTCGCCGGAGTTCATAATCACATTCGCTATAACCGCGAGCGATATTCCGAAGCCGAGGATAATAACCCCAACTATAACCATAACTATTCTGATAGGATAGAAATCCACGGGAATTGGAGATACGAGAAACATTCCCAAGTCCGTAAACCATCCGAACAGAAACGACAGCGGCACCTGCAAAAGCTGTATAAGCCGGAATTTTCTGCCCAGTATCATAATTTGTCCCAATATGAGGGCACAGTTCCATATAATAAGCCATGTTCCCAAAGACATTGAACTGAATTTGAAGCTCAGCACGTTTGCAACCGACGAGATGGGCGATACGCCAATCTCGCCGTGCTTTGTGAACGCCACGCCCAACGCCGAAAAGAACAGGCTTATTATAAATAATATATATCTTTTCGCGATTTCGGTTTTACTCATGACGCAAATCTCTTTTCCTGCCGCGTCATTCTATGCCGGATTTCAAATCGCGGAGCTTTGCCGTGAGATTAGCCATTCTCTCCTCAAGCGTATCGCCGCTTGCGATGGCCTTTACCACCGCCGAGCCGACAATCGCGCCGTCACAGTAGGATGATAATTCCCTGACCTGCTTTCCGTTCGAGATACCGAAGCCCACACATGCCGGGACGGCGCAGTACTTGTTGACCGTGCCGAAGAATTCACCGAAGTCTGTGCGGAAGCTTGATTTTTCGCCCGTTACGCCGAGCGAGGACACACAGTAAAGAAATCCCTTAGCGTTCTTTGCAATCTTTTCAACCCTGTCCTTTGACGTCGGCGATACGAGATGTATTTGGTAAACGTCGTATTTTTTTACGTATTCGGCTATTTCATCGCTTTCCTCATACGGAAGGTCGGGTATGATAAGTCCGTCAATCCCCGTTTCAACGCATTTTTTAAAGAACGCGTCAAGACCGTACTGGAGAACCACATTGTAGTAGAGCAGGAAACACAGCGGTTTTGCCACGCCCTCCGCGCGCAGTTTTGCCACCATGTCAAAGACCTTGTGTATATCCGTGCCGCCGGCAAGAGCTCGCTCGTCCGCCGTCTGGATTGTAACCCCGTCCGCGGACGGGTCCGAGAACGGAACGCCAAGCTCTATTAAATCAACGCCCTCGCGTTCCATTGTCTTTATTGCCTCCATGCTCGTTTCTATATCGGGGTCGCCCACTGTAAGGAAGGTGATGAGCGCTTTTTTGCCGCTTTCCTTAATAGGGGCAAGCTGCTTGTCTATTCTGTTCATTTATATGTATCCTTTCTGTTAACTTATTCGCCGAAGCGCAGCCTTCTGACCGCTGCCCCGACGTCAGTCTCGCGCATAAACGCCTCGCCTATAAGCGCCGCGTCAAATTCGAGCGACTGTAAATATTTATAGTCCGCGTGTGAGCGGATTGCGGACTCGGCCACCTTTACCGCGCCTTCGGGTATGAGCGGGAGCAGCCGCTCGCAGGTGGTTATATCCTCCTCAAAGGTATAGAGGTTTCGGTTGTTCACGCCTATTATCGTTCCGTATTCAACAGCGCGCTCCACCTCCGCTTCGTTATGCGTTTCGACCAGAACGTCAAGCCCCAAATCATCCGCGGTTTTGTGGAACCGCTTAAACTCGGCGTCTGTAAGCGCAGCCATTATAAGCAGTATCGCGTCCGCTCCGGCGAGCTTCGCCTCATATATCATGTATTCGTCAACTGTGAAGTCCTTTCTGAGGACCGGAATATCGTATCTCTTTGTCACAGCTTCGACAAATTTCAAATCGCCCTTGAAATATTCCGGCTCGGTGAGAATGGACATAGCCTGAATACCGCTTTTGCTGTATTCATCCGCAATGGATACCGGATCGAACACCGGACGTATAAGTCCCTTTGAAGGCGACGCCTTCTTTATTTCGGCTATTATGGAAACCCCGTCATAGTCCGTAAGCGCCTTTTTAAAGCGCGGCGGTTTAAGCTCTGCTTTGTCCAGCTCACGGATAAGCTGCGATACGGGTTTAATCTCCTTTGCGTCACGGACTCGCTTCTTTGACGAGGCCACCAATGTATCAAGTATCATATTATGCGAAGCTCCATGTCTTTTTTGCAAGTTTATCAATCATTTCAAGCGCTTTGCCGCTGTCAATCATCTCGGCAGCGAGCTTAACTCCGTCCGCGATTGAATTGGCCTTACCGCCTATATACATGCCGCAGCCCGCGTTCAGGAGTATGATATTTCTTCTTGCGCCCTGTTCGCCCTTGAAGATGCTTTTTGTTATTTCCGCGTTTTCCGCGCCGGTGCCGCCCTGTATATCCCGCGACGTGCCGTATTCCATACCGTAGTCGTGCGGGTCAATCTCATATTCAAGGATTTGGCCGTCCTTTATTTCGCACACAAATGTCTTGCCCGTTATTGTTACCTCGTCCATACCGTCCGAGCCGTTTACGATAAGCGCCTTTGTCGCGCCCATCTTTTTCATACACTCCGCGAACATGCGGGCCGTTTTTCTGTCGAACACGCCTATAACCTGGTGCTTTGCTCCCGACGGGTTTGAAAGCGGGCCGAGCATATTAAATACCGTTCTTACGCGGATTTCACGGCGAACGCCCGCGACGTTCTTCATCGCGCCGTAGAACTTCTGAGCGTTCATAAATCCGAAGCCTATATCGTCTATACATTCAAGTGTCTGCTCCGGCGAAAGCATGATGTTAACTCCGAGCGCTTCGAGCAAATCCGCGGCTCCGCTCTTGGATGACGCGGCGCGGTTCCCGTGCTTTGCGAGCTTA
>CANRAG010000194.1 GCA_947628515.1 uncultured Clostridia bacterium
TAACGTATAACTCCGGTTTGGGGATATTAATCTTTTTGCTGCCGTACACGTTAAGCTTTTCATTCCCGATATAGTCCCATTAATATTTCACTTCCTTATCTATGTATATTATACACAATTTTTTATGTATCGTCAACGCTTTTTATCAAATATACAGGAGTTTTTTAATATTTTTTTGATTTTTTAAAAGTAGTGGATCTTCCGGATATTTTTAAAAACGGAAACAAAGCTGACGAAGCCGAAACGGGGTGTGCTATACTGGTCGTGTAATAAAGAACAGGGCAAGGAAACGACGGGAAGGAGGTGAACAAGGACATGAAAATCAAGGTTGCGGCATTAACGCTGGCGGCGGCAATGGCTGTGTCGTCCGCGGCGGGCGCGGTGCAGGAGCCGGACTATAATATACATATAGGAAGCTCCGTATCGGTCGGAATTAACAAAGCGGATATAGAAGCGCTCATAAACGACTGCATAAGTCTCAAGGATTGGAGCGACATAGGCTGCCTGCTAAAAGCGAGATTGCCGGACATACTCACATTGCAATATATGCCGGAGGCGCCGGATATTCAGGACATTTTAACGGCGGACGGGGGGAATACCGCCGAGGATGTCACCGATAGTCGGAGCGAGGCAAATTCCGATATTGCATATGAGATACTGTCGCTGGTGAACTCAGAAAGAGAAGCGAACGGAGCGGCGCCGCTGACGCTAAGCGCGGAGCTTACGCAGATGGCGCAGTATAAGGCCCGGGACATGGCGGAATACGGATTTTCGCACGACGGGTCATACGGGGGATTTCCGGAGCTTGTGGAAATGTTTTATCCGGGCGGAACAGCACACGGCGAAAACATAGCCATGAACCAGCGAAGCGCGGAGGAGGTCATGCAAGCGTGGATGAACAGCGAAGGACATCGCGCGAACATACTGAACAGCGCGTACACGAAGCTCGGCGTCGGGTATTATGAAAGCGGAGGCTGCATTTACTGGGTTCAGGAATTTGGCAACTGACGCAAAAAGGATGAGTTAAAGCTTAATGGAAGTGGCCGGGACGCTTTTCCCGGTCACGCGACGAAAATCACGGGCACCGCCCGAAAAAATATATGAAAAGAGGTAAAAATTATGAAAAAGACAAGGATAGTATCAGTATTAACAGCACTCGCCATGACGGGAGCGACAGCGGCGTCGGTATGCGCGGCGGAGCCGGAGGAGGCAAAGACGAACGTCACAATATCGACGTCGGTAAACGGTAACGGCATTGTCACCCACTACGACGGGAACAAGGTCGTTACAGACACAATAACAGCATCGGACCCGATGTCGGCGGCAACTTCAATATCAATCGGCTCGCAGAGCTTAAGCGCCGCGACGATAGGCCCGGATATGGCGGCCCAACCATACGGAAGCTATTTATATAAGGTTATAAAAGACATTGTATACCAATGCATGGACGAATACTACGCCGAGCACAATATAGCAAAGCCGACAGCCGCTCCGACAGAGACGCCGACAACGGCTCCTACAGAAGCGCCGACAGCCGCTCCGACAGAAGCGCCCACAGAAGCGCCGACAGCGGCGCCAACGGAAACGCCGGCAGCGAAATAATAAGGAGGGACGGATAATGAAAATAAAAAGGATAGCGGCAGTAATTACAGCGGCGCTGTGCTTAGGCTCGGCTCCGGCGGCGTTCGCAGACGCAGCAATAGCGCCCGCGACGAGCGTAGCGAACAGCCGTATCGCAAATCTGAATATACTTAACAGCATTTACTCATATGAATTCGGCAGCGGCAACGGCGGCGAGGGGACGACAGTAATCGCGCCGGTAACCGTTATGGATAACGTAAACGCCAATGTAGCCAATGTGTTTAACACGGTGGTAAATGTCAACTGCAACATAGATATGTCGGATATGTCCGGCATGGTAGAGGGAATGAGAGCGGATATACTCGCAAAAATCACACAATAAAAAAGCGGCGCGGGCAAGGGGGAACGCGCCGGAGGAATAAAAATAAATTTTAATGAAAGATGAGGTATTAATTATGAAAACAACTACAAAGAAAATCACAGCGACAGCGGCGGCAATCGCGGCAATGATGACAATGGGTTCGGCATGTATGGCATACGACGCGGGCTCAAGCAATATTTCAATCACCAACGGTATCACAAATTCAATCGTGGGCGGGGATATGAATATAGTAAACTCCACCACCGCGGTAGGCGGAACGGTGAATAACCAGATTGCGAACATCGTCAACGGGGTTATTGTGGGCGGAAACGCAAACATAGCGGACATAAGCGCGCTCGCGGGACGAAACGTAGTAAGCACGGATACCACGGCGGTTTCGAACGCGGTAATATGCGGCGAATTGGGAGTAGTCAATATAAACGACATAATCGCGCCCCATGCCGCCGTAGGAAATACCACGGTATTGGACAGCTCGCTTATAGGCGGAGACGTGTCTACAGCGGATATTATAAACACATTCGGAACGGTAGATTTGCAAGCCATATTGCAGACAGTAAGCAACAGCTCGATCGTCGGCGGCAACTATTCAAATGTTAATATCGTTCAGTAACAAATTACCGGAGCTCTTCCAAAGACATTATCAAAAACATTATCTAACATAAAACCGGCGCCGTTTTGGAAACGACGCCGGTTTTTGATATGTATTTTAATCCTTATACGCCGGCATAAAGTCGGGATATGCCGACGGCAGTCCGTGTTCGGACGCGTCAAGACCGACAAGCTCATCCTTTGCCGACGCGCGAAGCTTACCGCACGCTTTTAACGCACCGAATAAAATCGCGCCCATTGCCGCCGCCCACGCGACAAGCACCAGCACACCTATGAGCTGCGGGCCGAGCTGGCTCATACCGCCGCCATGGAACAGTCCCGCGTTAACGCCCGACGCCGGGTCCGACGCGAACAATCCGACAGCGATACAGCCCCACAGACCGCATACGCCATGAACGGAAACAGCGCCGACGGGATCGTCAACCTTGATCTTTGTATCTATAAACGGCACGGCGACGCATACCAAAATACCCGCTACGATACCGATAATCACGGAGTCAACCGGACTTACGCAGTCACACGGAGCGGTGATGCCGACAAGTCCCGCAAGTATTCCGTTCAATGTCATGGAAACATCCGGCTTTCCGTAACGTATCCATGTGAAGAACATAGCCGTAATCGCGGCGGCGCACGCGCCGAGGTTGGTGGTTATGAACACCTTTGCCGCAAGCATTGTGCCCAGAGCGTCAACGACCGTTTTGCCGTCCTCGCCCACGGTTACGAGCGAGCCTGACGACGCGGGGTTAAAGCCGAACCAGCCAACCCACAGCAAGAGAACGCCGAGCGCGCCCAAAATCATGCTGTGTCCCGGTATCGCCCGCGCGTTGCCGTTCTTGTCGTACTTGCCCAGACGCGGGCCCAAAATCGCCGCGCCCACAAACGAGAGCACGCCGC
>CANRAG010000195.1 GCA_947628515.1 uncultured Clostridia bacterium
CGTACTGGTTTATAAGCGCGCCGCCCGAATTACCGCTGTTAATGGCGGCGTCGGTCTGGATGAGGTTATATGTTCTGGTGTCTATGGTCATTGTACGGTTTACCGCGCTCACTATGCCCGCCGTTACCGAGCCCGAAAACTCCATACCCATCGGGTTGCCTATGGCTACCGCAAGCTCGCCCACCTGCACGTTTGCCGAGTCGCCCAGCGTTGCCGCCACAAGCGGTTCCTCCGCTTTCGGCTCTATTTTAAGCACCGCAAGGTCGGTCTTTGTGTCCTGGCCTATAACCTTTGCTTCATAGGTTGTTCCCGTGTTTAGAATAACGTCGACCGCGTCAGCGCCGTTTATAACATGCTGGTTCGTAACTATATATCCCTCTTCATTAAATATTATACCCGAACCGGAGCCTTGCTCCACAGTCTCGCCGTCCGTTGTCGGATCGGAATCGTAGTAGTATCTTCCGCTGAACGGATCCCAGAATTGCTGCGCCTTTACCGTGGTCTTATTTATAACTCCCACAACCGACGGACCGACCTTTGCCGCGATCTCAGGTATGGTTAAAACCGTGCCGCCCTCCTTATTCGCAAGCGTTACCGCCGCCTGCGTGTTAGAGGTTTTCGCGCCTGACTCGTGATAGTATATCGCGCCGCCGCGGTTACCGGTAAAATACTGCACACCGGTCGAGATTGCAAGCGTAAACACGCTTGCAGCCAGCGCGGAGCTTACCGATACAAGCCATACGGGCGCCTTTCTCTTTTTCTTCTTTGTCTTTTCCTTGCTGTCGTATATAACGATTTCAGTTGAATCACTGTACGGATACTGTTTCATTTATACTCACGCTCTCTTTCCTTTATTGTGATTTCATTCTAACATACAGTTATTACCCACGTATGACATAAATATTAACAATTTAAAGTTTTTTTATGAACAAATTATGAACACACTTTTAAAATATTTTGCGCCGCACTTGACAAAATATATATTGTGATATAGAATATATTAGTATTAGTGTATGCAATATCAACACGCGCGAAAGGAGACATTATATGGAGAGGCTGCTCATACTTGATTCGAACAGTATAATAAACAGAGCCTTTTACGGAATACGCACGCTAAGCGCGCCCAACGGCACTCCGACCAACGGAATATACGGTTTTCTTAATATATTGATAAAGCTTATAGGCGACGAGCGGCCTGACTATATCTTAGCCGCTTTCGACCTCAAAGCCCCCACGTTCCGGCACAGGATGTACGAGGGCTATAAAGCGACACGTCACGGTATGCCCGACGAGCTGGCGGCACAGATGCCGGTTATGAAGGATATTCTTTCGGCTATGAACATACCCGTCCTACAGCTTGAAGGATACGAGGCGGACGATATTATAGGCACTGTCTCGCGGATTTGCGGCGAGCGCGGCATGGAATGTTATATCGCCACGGGCGACCGCGACGATTTGCAGCTTGCCGATAACGGCACCACGGTTATACTCGCCTCGACAAAGCAGGGGCAGAGCGTAACGGAGCTTTATGACGAGACGGCGGTAAAGGAAAAATACAGCGTTACCCCGTCGGAGTTCGTAGACCTAAAAGCGCTTATGGGAGATAAATCCGACAACATCCCCGGCGTTTCGGGCATAGGCGAAAAGACGGCGGCAAAGCTTATATCGCAGTTCTCCACAATAGAGAATATGTATGAGCATATCGACGAGGCGGACGTCACGCCGCGTATACGCAATAAATTAATAGAAGAAAAGGATTTGGCATTTTTGAGCAAGAGGCTTGCGGAAATAGACACGCATGTTCCGCTCGATTTGGATTTTGAAAGCGGCAGATACGACCCCGACGCGCCGAAATACAAGCCGGAGCTGTATAAGCTGCTGACAGAGCTCGGACTCAAAAGCACAATAAAGAAGCTTAACCTCGCCCCGCCGGAGGACGGCGCCGTGGCGGACGATACCGGTTTTTTCACAAACCGCACCGTTAAGATATGCGAAACTGCCACGGATTTTAAAAACGGCATACGAAGCCTGGGTAAAACCGTCGCGGTATACGCGGATATAAAAGACGGCGGCATATCCGCCCTCGCCGTATCCGACAGCAGTACGGCATACTGCGCCGCAATATCGGCTGACGGGCTGCAAGACGCGGCGACGGAGCTTTTTGCAGATTCGAACATAACCAAATACGTAAACGATTTAAAAAATATCTATAAACTGTTTGGCGAAAACGTCGCGGGCGTCGTATTCGACTGCTCCATCGCGGCGTATCTTGACAATCCCGCAAACCCGCTCGACCTTGATTCGCTCGCCGCGCGTTATCTGGGCGTATATGTAACGGGCGGCGAGGCGGACGCGCAGCTGTCGCTATTAGATAGCCCCGCATCCGATACCGACGGAAAGTACGCGCATATCATATACGCGCTTCACGGGGTTCTGTCGGAGAAAATAGAGGCAAACGGACAGCATATGCTGTACTATGACGTTGAGCTGCCGCTGACGGAGGTGCTCGCCTCCATGGAAAACATCGGCATAACGGTTGACGACAAGGCGCTCAACGATTTCGGAAAAATGCTCGCGTCGCGAATAAAGAAGCTTGAGGAGCTTATATACGAGCTCGCGGGCGAAGAATTTAACATCAACTCCCCCAAGCAGCTCGGCGCTGTACTCTTTGACAAACTGCGGCTGCCGCACGGGAAAAAGACAAAAAACGGCTGGTCCACAAAGGCGGAGGTTCTTGAAAAGCTTAGCGGCAAATACGAAATAGTCCGCGATGTGCTCGAATACAGGACGTACCAGAAGCTTAAATCCACATACTGCGACGGGCTGGCGGCGCTCGTGGATCCGAAAACGCACAGAATACACTCGATATTCCACCAGACCGGAACGGTTACGGGACGGTTGAGCTCGTCGGATCCCAATCTGCAAAACATCCCCACGCGCACGGAGCTCGGCCGCGAGCTGCGGAAGATGTTTGCCGCGCCTGTCGGACATGTGCTCGTTGACGCGGACTATTCGCAGATTGAGCTGAGACTGCTCGCGCATCTGTCGCAGGACGCGAATATGCTCGAAGCGTTCAGAAACGGCATGGATATACACGCCGCAACCGCGTCGCAGGTGCTCGGCATCCCGCCCGAAAAGCTCACGAAGGAGCAGCGCTCCTCGGCGAAAGCGATTAACTTCGGCATAATCTACGGCATGGGCGAATTTTCGCTGTCAAAGGATTTGGGAATAAGCTTCCGCGAGGCAAAGGCGTATCTGGACGGATATTTCGCGCGCTACAGCGGAGTGCGCAAGTTTATGGACAGCACAAAACAGGCGGCGCGCGAGGCGGGCAGCGTAAAAACGCTCATGAACAGGATACGGTATATACCGGAGCTTAACTCGTCGAACGCCAATCTTCGCGGGTTCGGCGAAAGAGCGGCAATGAACACGCCCGTTCAGG
>CANRAG010000196.1 GCA_947628515.1 uncultured Clostridia bacterium
TCGCCTTCTCTGCCTTTGTGGATAATTAAGTCTATCGCTTTGCAGTGATCTTCCACATACAGCCAGTCGCGCACATTCTCACCTTTTCCGTACACCGGCAGCGGTTTATCATTTAACGCATTCGCTATCATAAGCGGTATAAGCTTTTCCGGGAAATGATACGGTCCGTAGTTATTTGAACAACGGCTTATCGTCACAGGCAGGTTATATGTCCTATGGTATGCCTGCACCAATAAATCTGCGCTTGCCTTAGACGCGCTGTAAGGGCTTGACGTGTGTATCGGCGTTTTCTCCGTAAAGAACAAATCCGGACGGTCGAGCGGCAAGTCTCCGTATACCTCATCAGTAGATACCTGATGATACCGCTTTATCCCGTATTTGCGGCACGCGTCCATTAGCACTTGTGTTCCCAGTATGTTTGTTATTAAAAATATCTCCGGATTATCGATAGAGCGGTCCACATGGCTTTCCGCCGCAAAATTTACGACTACATCCGGCTTTTCTTCCTCAAACAACCTATACACCGCGTCTCTGTCTGCTATATCGCCCTTTATGAATTTGATTCTGTTCATGACAGGTTCAAGCGTTTTGAGATTTCCCGCGTATGTGAGCTTATCCAGCACGATTATGTTGTAGTCGGGATACTTGTTCACCATGTAGTGTGTGAAGTTTCCGCCTATAAATCCGGCTCCGCCGGTGATTAGCAAATTCATTTTATTCCTCCGTAAGTGATAACAGATACTGCCCGTATTCGGTCATCTTTAACTCTTCGCCCAGTTTTTGCAGTTGCTTTGTGTCTATAAATCCGCGTCTCCACGCTATTTCCTCGATACACGATATGTAAAAGCCCTGCATCTCTTGTATTGTCTTAACAAATTCAGAAGCTTTTAGCATACCCGCCGGTGTTCCCGTATCAAGCCACGCCATGCCTCTGCCCATAAGTGTTACCTTGAGCTTACCGCGTCTTAGGTATTCATTGTTCACGCTCGTTATTTCTATCTCGCCTCGTGCGGACGGCCTAACATTCTTCGCTATTTCCACCACATCGTTATCATAGAAATACAGTCCCGGCACAGCATAATTCGATTTGGGCTTGTCCGGCTTTTCCTCTATTGATATTACATTGTTGTTTTCGTCAAACTCCACCACCCCGAATGATTTCGGATTATTTACGGGATATCCGAATATTGCAGCTCCGTATTCCTCTACTTGCTTTATTGCCTGTCTCAATGTTCCGCTGAAATTCTGTCCGTAAAATACGTTATCGCCAAGCGCCAGGCACACGCTGTCATTTCCTATGAATTTCTCGCCTATTATGAACGCATCCGCAAGGCCTCGCGGCTCATCCTGCACGGCATATTCTATCCGTATTCCAAGCCTTTCTCCGCTGCCGAGAAGACTTTTGTAGTTATCTATATCCTGCGGTGTGGATATGATAAGTATCTCGCGTATGCCCGCAAGCAGCAAAACCGACAGTGGATAGTATATAAGCGGCTTATCGTAAATGGGCAAAAGCTGTTTTGATACCGATATGGTGTTCGGATACAGCCTTGTCCCCTTGCCGCCGGCTAAGATTATTCCTTTCACGTTATACTCCTTCTTCCTTCAACCATTGTGCTGTTTTTATAACACTCTCCTTAAAATCAGCCTTACATTCAAAACCCGTGTCGTTATACAGCGCGTCAAGGTCAATGTTTTTGTAATCCACACCCGACGGCACGTCGGGATATGCTCCGAATTGCAGCTCGCATTTCGGATTTAATATCTCCGCCATCTCCACTATCATTTCACGCATTGTTCTTAAATTCCTGTGCCCAATATAATAGCTTTTCATATTCACACCTTTTTCGCCTATCGCTTCAAACGCGCGTACTATATCGTCTATGTATATCATGTCATACCGATCGTTACCCTCAACAAGCTTGCACGGCGTATTTGCCATCAGATTTTTCATAACCACGTTCGGCAGCATCATTGACCGGTTACCCTCACCGTATGCCATAGCAATTCTTCCCGCGCAAAATTCTATATTGTTGTTATACGCGAGCGTTTTGCATATCGCTTCACTCACTTGCTTAACCGCCGAATAAATATATGTATATCTCGGTTCAAAGTAATCTGCTTTTATGTAGCTGTCCATTTCATATTCGTTCATTGTCCCCGCAAAAACGAACTTTTTGCAATTTATCATTACCGCTTGCATAAGCGCGTCGCAAGCGTATCTTGCATTGTTTAATTGCAGCGCGTAATTCCTAAACGCCGCGCCATATACTCCCTGCCATGCGAAATGATAAAATACGTCTATGTCCGTATCATTTATCAATTCATGCAGTCTGCCGTATTTTGAAAAATTAGCTTCCACGGGTATGAAACACTCATTATTTATCAGCGGCTTTAGTTTATTCTTGTCAACATCCACGCCATATACGGTTATACCCTTATCAAGCATATGCTTGGCAAGCGCACCGCCAATAAACCCTCCAGCGCCGGTTACTATAGCCTTCTTCATCAGCCGTTTTCCTCCATGGCAAAGTTGACGTCACTCTCAGCAAGCGTCGGCGCTTTCGTGTCCTTTACCGATATTACCGGATCGTCCGTTCCCCAGTCTATTGCTATATCCGGATCGTTCCACGCTATCGCTCGGTCATATTCGGGATAATACCACTCATCCACCTTGTACTGTACCTCGCAGTTATCCTCCAATGTTATGAACGCGTGTCCGAATCCGGACGGTATCCATATCTGCTTTCTGTTGTCAGCCGACAGCTCAACCGCTACCCATTTCTTAAATGTAGGCGAATCCTTCCTTAAATCAACAGCATAGTCCATTACGCGCCCTCTTGTGCAGCGCACAAGCTTTAGCTGCGGCTTTGGGTTATTCTGAAAATGTATTCCGCGTATAATGCCTTTTTTAAGTGACAAACTGTGATTGTCCTGCACAAATACGGGGTTCAGACCGTATTCATTCATTGTCCTTGACGAATATGTCTCGCAGTAATATCCTCTGTAGTCCTCAAAATATGTGGGCTCTATTATCTTCACTCCCGGTAAATCCAATTCCGTTATTTTTAACTGTGCCATTTCTATTCCCCTTTCACCATATCTACAAGCTCTGCTTGCTTGATTATCTTTGCATAATTGTTTTCTCGTTCATCTTTATCATTGACGCAGTTGCAGAAATGCTCTATCGACTTTTTAAACGTATCATCCGCCGAAAGCTTTACCGTTTCCGTTCCGTCGGCCGTAATTATCTCGGCTGTCGGTTCAAACCCGGCAGGCGCTGTAAATATTCGGCTTGCCTTTATGCTGCCCTTGCTCCCCCATATTTCAAGCTCGCACTTATATCCGTTATCCATTCCGAATGACACCTGCGCCGTTACTCCGTCATCGTTCACAAGCGCCGCGCTTCCGTATATGTCAACGTCAAACCCGTC
>CANRAG010000197.1 GCA_947628515.1 uncultured Clostridia bacterium
AAATTCAAATCATGTCCGTGTATGTTATGAAGATGTACTATATCCGGCTTCATTCCATCAAGCATATGTATAAGCTTCCCCGTCGCGTAAGACGAATTAAATCCGTAATTACCCAGTATCCGTGATTTCAGCGCGCCAAGCTTTACCTCAAACACGCTTGAATAGTTTATTCCAAGCTCGTATTCATGATGTCCGTTGGTGTATAGTATGTAGTTTTCAATATTGTGCGCGGTAAGCATACGGCTTATTTCCACGGTTATTCCTCCCGTGCTCCCAACGCCGCACACGGCGTTTAATTGAACGATCTTCATGCTACTCTCCTGTTTATGCGAACAATGCTTTTAATCCTTCTATACGGGCATGTTTTGTTAAAGCTTCGCTTCTTTGTTCCGCCCTGTCCGCGTATTCTTCACGCAGTTCTTTATCCGTAAAGAGCTTCTTTATCCCTTCATAAATCGCCTCATCTTCATTTTTAACCACCATCCCGTATTCGGAATTTCCGAATATTTCTCGCATCCCAGCACAATCCGTTGTAACAACGGGCTTGCCGAGTATCACGGCTTCGACCGCAACCGTACTGTACCCCTCCGCACGCGATGGGAACACAAGCACATCCGCGCTTTGCATATATCTGTACGGATTATCGGTAAATCCGACAATTTCAGTACAATGACCCAATCCGTTTTCATCTACGTATTTTTCGACGCTTTCCCTTTCTCCGCCGTCGCCGACCATTATGAGACTATATTTGTACCCTTCGTCTATCAGTCTCTTATGGATTTTTATGAGCCTGTCCACGCCCTTTTGTTTTTCAAGACGCCCAACGAACACAAGCCTCAATTCCTTGCTTTGGGGCACGTCGATACGCGCTTTCCTTTTTATTTCTTCATCGTCTGTAACGTTATATTTCACTTCAAGATTATCAGTAATACCGAACCTCTTTACAAACGCATCCTTAACAGATTTAGAGACGCAGATGATTTTGTCGAATTTCCGATAGCACTCTATGTGCTCGTCTATGCTTTTATGCGCCTTTCCTATTCCGAACATATTATATAGGTCTATATGCACCCATGCATATTTTACCGAACGGGTATTGTCCGACGCTGATATTATTTTTGTCGGCACACCTTCAAGAAACGCGATTTCATAATCATATCCGCTGCCTATAAACAGCGTATGCACAAGCTTCGGCGGCAATGTAAAGCTAAACAAATACGCAAACATACGCTGTATAAATTTATTTTTACAGCGCACCATGCTTCTGTATTTTACTTTGCCGCTAAGTTGATTTTTAAACACGCCCTTATCTATGACAGTCATGACGGTTACATCGTAATCATCCGCCAGACTGTTTGCGGTGTTTGTCAAAATCCGTTCCGCTCCCCCGCCATCAAGCGTGTTAAGCAGAAATAGTAGTTTTTTCATGTTATCACTTTTTTATCTTTTTCAATATATGCACTATCCTGCACCATAGCAGGTAATATGCTTTAATTGGAAATAATATAGATATATAGTTTACTACCATCATTTTAGGTGCATTCTTTATAATCCTGATTAAATTGAACCATGGTATCTTATACGGATATAGTTTTTTCATTTCTAGGATTTTTATCTCGTCTTTTATTTTGCCGATATCATTTAACTGTAGTGACATATCAAACAAATAGGCTTGTACGGCTATGCAATATCTGTCTTGTGTATGTTGGATTAACTCTTTATCTTTCTTTGGATTAGATTCTAATTTTATTAAATTCTCCAAATAATGTACCGCCATTTTTAACATATCTTTCATGTGCCGTTCGCCAAATATTGTTTTATTATGCATGGATGAAGAATTGACATAACGATAATTATATATTATATCGTCTGCCCGGGCTACTTTTTTTTCGTGATATAACGCGCAATAAAGTTCATATTGAAAATAATAATCCTCGCCATATGCAAGATCTTCTTTGAAATACATATTATTATCCAATAACAAACTGCGCTTGTGAATCCACCCCCACACAGCCGAACTGCTTAAAGGCACCTTCTTTTCATCTCGGGTAACTAATTGTATCCCCCCCTCCCGAATATTTTCAAAATGTTTTCCCTCCGGGACATTATATCTCGCGCCGAAACTTGTTGAGCATATGTCTTGTTCTTTCATGATTGTAACAATATCTTTCAAATAATGCGCTTCAAAAAAATCATCTGCATCGCAGAAACATATGTACTCGCCTGACGCAGCCTTAATTCCAACATTACGCGCCGCCGATACTCCTCCGTTTTCTTTTGTTATTACTTTGATGGATGAATGTTTGTGGCTGTACTCATTTAATATTTTCAGCGAACCATCCGTACTGCCATCATTAACACATACAATCTCCAGCTCATCCCCTTCAAAATCCTGGCACAAACACGAGTCGAGACAATCGTTTAAAAATCTCTCCGCATTGTACACCGGTATTATTATTGATAATAAACATTTATTCATCTTTACCCTCCATATGAGTTGATTCATCTATTGCCATTCTCTTTCTGTCCCAGTTTATATCATTTTTAATAATATGGGCGGGTTGTCCCGCGATAATCGCATTTTCCTCTATGAATTTTTTCGTTACAAGACTTCCCGCACCTATGATGCAATTATCCGGTATTTGCACACCCTTTAAAATCCTATTATCCGCGCCTATCCACACATGGTTTCCTATATTTATATTCTCTGACGGATTTATTCTTCGCCATTGGCCGTCAAGTATTGAATGGCTGTCTCCCGTTACAATATATATATTGCTTGATAGCATACAGTCGTTTCCGATACTGATAGATGTCCCCTCTATGCAGGCCAAATGAGTTCTTCCATGTATTGTTGTCTTTGCGCCTATTTTTATCCTATTGCCGTCATCTTCCAACCACACGTTTAAATCTTTAAGATTTGTATCATTTTCAATGATTAGTTCATTGTTATTTCCGAAAAACTGAATACTCATATTCCAAATACGACATTTATCTCCTATAATTATACTATTGTCCCCCCCCCAGTTGATATTATTTTACAGTTTTTCAGAATACTGTTCCCTATTGTTACATCCACATTTTTACATGCAAGATGATTAAATATTTTATTGTAAATTTTTATTATCGTACTATTAAACATAATAGATTTTAGCATTCCCTTTAAAGACATTTATTTCGCCTCTTTCATTTCATTTTATGTATAGTTAAGCTACAGGGGCTTATTCTTCACCTTTTCTACATTCAATAATTTCGATTTCTTACAAAATTTCAACTTGTTTTGATTAATTTCATAACTCGCTTTGTTATCTGATTAAATAAAATTGCCGAGATTATTGTGCACAGTATTACCACAAAAATATATATAATTTCATTGCTTATCACTCTATGTATAGCATTTATCATCATTCCATGAAGCATATATATCTCT
>CANRAG010000198.1 GCA_947628515.1 uncultured Clostridia bacterium
TTTAATCATGTTCGCAAGCGGTTTCTCGACGAGGCGAAAATGATACATAAATTTATAAATAATGATGAGATTATAAATGTGTATCATCTCCTGACGGCGAATAATACCGCATACTACAGCATGGAGTATCTGGAAGGCTCGGATCTTAAGGCGAGGCTTAAATCGGACGGCGTGCTCAAGTGGAACCGGCTCAAGCCCATTCTTATGAGCGTGCTGCGCCAGCTTCAGGTTTTGCATGCGAACGATCTTATTCATCGCGATATAAGTCCGGATAATATTTTCCTTACCAATGACGGACGCGTAAGGCTTATAGATTTCGGTTCGGTACGCACGTACAAGGGCGGCCGACCGCTCACTACGTTTCTTAAGCATAGCTTTGCGCCGATAGAGCAGTATGGAGAGACAGGGGTTCAAGGGCCGTGGACGGATGTGTATTCGATTTGCGTCACCGCCTACTACGCTCTTTCGGGCAAGCTTCCGCAGAACGCGCTTGACCGTCGGGTTAAGGACAACACGACTCCGATCGACGAGCTTGTGCCGGATGTGCCGCCAATGGCGGCGGCGGCAATCATGCAGGGAATGACGGTCATGCCGGAGCACAGACCAAAGAACGCGCTGGTACTTATGCGTATGTTTGATTATACAGGCACTGAAAATAAGTCGAATACATCCACGTTAACGCAAGATAACGGGTTTATGCTCTACGTTACCGACGGCGTTCTTCGCGGCAGACGGCTTAATCTTAAGCAGAACGTACCCGCGACAGTGGGACGGGATCCGGACGGAACGCCGCAGACAAGCATCAGGTATCCCGATCGGACTCCGGGAGTGAGCAGGAAACATTTTACAGTTATATGCGATACAAAGAACAGACTTTACATACGCGACGAAGGCTCGCGCTGCGGTACAACGGTAAACAATACCGGTATTTCGCCGCATAAATGGGTTAATGTGCAGGCAGGCGCTAAAATTCGCTTTGGAAATGAGTGTATTACGATTGCTAACGTGACGTCAGGGAGGCAGATATGATTAGAGCGGATTATTATTCATACAGCGATGCCGGACGCCGTGAAGAAAACGAGGATTGCGCCATTGCATTTACGTCGGGCCGGACACTATGCGCCATTGTCGCGGACGGACTGGGCGGTCAGGGCAGAGGCAGCGAGGCGGCAGGGATAGCCGTCAGGGAGCTTGCCGAGCTTGCAAGAGGCGGCATGCTGCCGATGGAGCCGGATATACTTATGGCTATGTCGGAGGTTAACAATAAAATCGACAGAATACGCGCCAATAGATTGGAGCTTATGACGACGGCTGTATGTCTGTATATCAGCGGACGCAAGGCCATATGGGCGCATGCGGGCGATTCACGATTGTATCATTTGTACAGAGGTCATATGATTGAATACACTCTTGACCATAGCGCCGCGCAATACGCTGTAATGGCAGGGGAGATTACAAGGGAAGAGATCCCGACCCATAGCGGACGCAGTATTCTTATGCGCGCGCTCGGCTCGGATGAGCTTGAGCCGGAGGTTCATGAGCGCGTGCTTTCGCCGGGTATGCATGGGTTTTTGCTGTGCACAGACGGCTTTTGGGAAAATATCTCCGACCACGAGATTGTCAGAGCGGCAAGAGCGGCAAAGTCGGCAAAGGAATGGATTAATATTCTGCGTAATCTGGTCTGCGCGCGTATGACGAATGATGCGGATAATAATACCGCGATTGCGGTTTTTATAAATATATAAGGTGGTGTATCCTATGAGATTAAGAAGAACTTTTGCCGTATTTCTTGCGGTATCGGCTTTTACGGCGTGTGCGGCAGCTTCAGGCGGTTCGCGTTTTATTAACGATTGTATGAGCTATACCGATGACGATGGAAACCGGTATATGTTTATAATGTGCGCCGGTAATCCTGACGATGTGAGCGTTGAAAACATTGGCGTTACAATTGGCGGTAACGACTGCGAGATCGTGGATAAGGACACACACACGAATCTGGAGATGGCAGTCAGCTACTGCTGTCTGGTCGATGTTTCGGGCTCTATTAAGCCGGATCAGCTTCAGCAGGAAAAGGACGCGCTAAACGCCATAGTAGACAGCATGGGCGAGTATGATAATATGTCAATAAGCACTCTTGGCAATGCTGTAAGCTACGGCGGCTATACAGGTGACAAAGACGCTTTGAAGGCCACCATAGCTTCTCTTGCTATAAGCAAAGAGGATACAAATCTCTATGCGGGCATAGGGAACAGCATAGGGGAAATGGAGAAAGACAGCTCGTTAAATCCCGGAAAGGCGCTTGTTATAGTCTCTGACGGCAGGGATGACATGGTAAGCGGCTACACTCGCGACGAAGCAATCAGAGCGGTTTCGGAGTCGCGTATACCGGTACATACAATTGCCGCCATTCGCAATAAAAATGACGCGGAGAACGCGAAGAGCCTCGGAGAGTTTGCGAGACTATCCGTAGGCGGCACGGCTTACGCGCCGGTTGTGGACGGAATCACCGCGGCAGAGGCTGGCGCAAATATAGCGAATAATGTCATGACGGGCTACTGGCTGGCGGTGGATATAAATGATATAGCCCCGAATGAAAAGAACGAGTTTCCGGTAAGAATAAAGATAGACCGAGACGGAAAAATTTCCGATGACAGTCTGACGATAAACTCTGATGATATGGTGGATGTGGCTGATAAGCATATTCACATAAATCCAATCGACTCGCAGCGCTCATTCTATGACAGGTATAAGCTCTACATATTCATAACAGGCGGTATACTGCTTGCGGCGCTGATAGGACTTGCGGTATTTTTGTTAATACACAGCAAAAGGAAAAGGAAAACAGCGCAGATGGAATTTAACGCTGCTCCGGAGAATATTACACCGGCGCAGGATATATCTGTTACGGACGATTTTGTTCCTGCGGTTGATGACCCCGAATTTATTGACACGCCGCAAAATATTGGTTTTAGCGGTGGATATGATCCTATAAAAGCCGAACCGGCCGTGGCAAGGGGAAAAAAGGTTAAGCTCGTAATGCTGGGCGATGAGAAAAAGTCCTATGAGCTTTTCCTGCATGAGGACACGGAAACCTTTGTGGGAAGAACCGACAAATCCGACTATATCCTTGACAGCAAGGATAAGAAGCTTTCCGGCAGACACTTTGTTCTCATTTATTCTCGCGGCGGCGTATATATGCGCGACGCAGGCTCATCAAACGGTACATCGCATAACGGTATACCCATAAGCGCTGTCGGTATGGTAAAGCTTAACCATGACGATATAATCCGCGCAGGCGGACGGGAATATAGGTTTATATACGGCAGCAAGGACAAAAATCATTCAAATGAGTAAAATTATCAAAAAATTCAAAGAAATACTTGACAAACTCAGTGATAATGTAGTATAATAGCTTATATGTGGTAC
>CANRAG010000199.1 GCA_947628515.1 uncultured Clostridia bacterium
CGATATGGTCGTAGCCTAAAAGGTGGAGCATTGAGTGTACGGTAAGAAAACCGACCTCGCGCTCAAAGCTGTGACCGTATTCCTTTGACTGCTCCTCCGCCCTTTCGAGGCAGATAACTATGTCTCCCAAAAGGCGGCAGCCGCTGTCGTAATCGGTTTCATAAACGCCGTTCTGCCCGAAACCTTGCCTTCCTCGGCAGCAATTTTGTGCATGAGACTTTGAGGATTTTTTTCCATAGCCCGCTTTGTGTCGCGTATGAGAGCCGTAACGGACGCGTACGACTCCCAGCAGCCGCTCTTGCCGCAGGTGCACGGCTCGCCGCCGGAAACAAGCGTTATATGCCCCGCCTCCACAGCCGCGCCGTTAAAGCCGCGGTAGAGTCTGCCGCCGAGCACAAGCCCCGAACCGACGCCCGTGCCGAGGGTGATTAGCAGAAAGCTATTAGCGCCCCCGCCGTTTGCCACATACTCGCCCATCGCCGCGCAGTTGGCGTCATTATCCACAGCCGTGGGAAGGTCGAGATACTCTCTAAACACCTCCGCAAGCGGGAAGTGTTCCATTTTGATATTATTGGAATACACAACCTCGCCTGTATTAAAATCAATCGTGCCCGGGCAGCCTATTCCCACCGACTTCACCTCCGACATATCCGCGCCGTATTCGCTTACCAATGTCTTTGCAAGCCGAGCCATATCCTGCACGATCTCTCGGCTCGGTCTGCCGCTGTCTGTCGGCACGGAGCCTTTATGTAGAATTTTACCGTCCTCTGATACAAGCCCCGCCGCGATATTGGTTCCGCCCAAATCTATTCCTATGTACATAATTAATCCTCCTCGCACACAATTTCTTTATATTCTTCTTCCCTGTTGTCCCTGCTCTTTTTCACAAACGCGGCCGTTATAAGACATACGTCCTTCGCGCCCGCGTCAAGCAGCGTTTTTTGACATTCGTGTATTGTGCTGCCGCTTGTGTGAATATCGTCCAACAGGATTATTCTCTTATCTTTAACATCGTCGCATACCGCAAAAGCATTCCGCACATTACGCATACGCTCTATGTTTCGCATACTGCTTTGACGAACAGCCGCCACAGTTCGTATAAGCAGTTCTTTGCACGGCACGTTAAGCGCTCTGCAAAGATACCTCGATATGATTTCCGACTGGTTATAGCCGCGCTCGTTATATCTCTGCTTCGACAGCGGCACATATGTAATAAAATCATACCTTCCGGCAGGCGGATGCTTAGAAAACGCTTCTCCGACAGCCATGCCTATAATATGCCCGTAAGCGCTCATGCCTTTGAATTTGAACGCGATAAACAAATCCCTTAGCAATCCCCTGTAAATAAACGGCGAATACACAATCAAATTATAGTCTGGATTATAAATCCGCATATTCCCGCTCACCTTATCAAACTTGTTGAAGCAGTCTCCGCACAGACAAACGCTTTTATAGCTGTACAACGCGTCAATACGCGTAAACCTGCGCCTGCACCCGCAGCATATCAGTCCGCGCGCATCCTTGAATTTCTCGATAAGTCTCATCGCCCGTACATTACTTTCTCCGGCCTTTTAAACCTAATACAGTTCCGCCGAATCTTCCTCCGGCTCTTCTGTGGGCTTTGGTACCGCTGTGGGTTTCGGCGCTGCCGTCGGCGCCGGAGTATTTGCGGGCCTTTGCGTCACTGTGACATGCGCCGAGTTATCCTCCGGTCTTTCGGTTTGCCTCCCGTTTGCTTTCTCCGTGGCTTTTGCTGTGGGTTTCTCCGTGGCTTTCTCTGTTGCTCTCTCTGTGACTGTCTCTGTCGCCGTCTCGGTAACAACCGCTTCGGTAGCCGCCGCGTCATCCTCACTGCTGAAGCTGCCGCCGAGCAGTTTGAAAAATATAACGCACGTTACCGTAAACAACACGAGCAATCCGGCAATAATCAGGGCTATTTTGCCCGCCTTATTTTTCTTTTTCCTGTTCGCCGTGCTCCGTGCCGGATCGCTTTCCGGCGCTTTAACACGTCTGTAACCGTCCCGACTCACCTCCGCCGCATCGCAAACCACGCACTTGCGCGTTATCCCGTCAAGAGGTCTGCCGCATTTGCTGCAAAAGCTTTCCCTCGGCCGTCCGCCGCCGCGCTGTACGGTATATTCTCTGACTTCATATTCATCATCCTCTATCGGCTCGGATACGCGCCGCGAGGTATAGTCTCTTGGTTTAGGCTTGCTGTTATATATCTTCGTTGACGCAATATCATCTATTTTTTCCGGTTTGTTCTCATTTCCGCAGAAGGGGCACGTTATTACGCCCGGCTTAAGCTCGCTTCCGCAAATACTGCATTTCATTAACAATCACTTCCTGACCGCCTTGCGTTTATTCTGCAATAATTATAGCACAGTTACTTTTATATGTCAATAAAGCGCAGAAATCTCCATGCGGTTTTTGAATGTGTCAAATTTCTGTTGACGGTCAAAATCGTGTAAAATATTGGGAGAATGCTTGACAGAAGTCAAGCATTATGGTATTATGGACTTATCATACATAAGATACGGAGGTGGAAAGATGAAATTCCTGGACGAATTCAAGGAATTTATTGCAAAGGGTAATGTAGTTGATATGGCTGTAGGTATCGTTGTCGGCGGTGCTTTCACCTCAATAGTTACATCACTCGTTAACGACGTTATAACTCCCGCAATCGCAATGATAACAAAACTTTTCCAAAAGGGAGTTGAGGCAGGCGCAGGTGAGGTCGGCGCGGAGGATGCCGCGAACAAGCTGCTTGACATGAAAAACTGGGTTATTCCGGGAACCGGAATAAATATCGGTTCATTCATTCAGTCGATTATCAGCTTCCTCATCATGGCTTTCGTTATATTCTGCATGGTAAAAGGCATAAACAAAATGCGGGATAAGTTCGAGAAGAAAAAGGAAGAAGAGGAGCCCGCTCCCGAAGAGAAGCCGGCTGATATCCAGCTTCTTGAGGAAATCAGAGACGCCCTTGTAAATAAGGAATGATTTTAGCCGATAAAAAACCGACGGTCGTGCCGTCGGTCTTTTATTTGCTTAAATTATCAATGGCTATTAACGAAGAATTGCGCCAAGCACATAGCAAAGTAGTTATATCAGCATTATGTCCGGGACCCACAAAAACCGAATTTAATAAAGTTGCTCAAGGAAAATTTAATATTAAAGAAGCAAGTAGTCAGTATGTGGCTAAATATGCAATCGATAAAATGTTTCAAAAAAAGATGATTATTATTCCTACCCTTAAAATGAAATTAGTTATCTTTGGAATGCGTTTTATTCCTTATCGTTTACAATTAATTTTAACTTATCATATCGAACATCATAAAACAGATAATTAAAAAAATCGAGTAATCGATTTTTTTAATTA
>CANRAG010000200.1 GCA_947628515.1 uncultured Clostridia bacterium
ATCATGAAATGACGGAGTTGGAGGACAGATTGGAGGGAATTAAAAATTACCGCGTAGCGGTCAACAAACGCGGGGATGATATAACCTTCCTTAGAAGAATTGTGCGCGGCGGCGCGGACGAAAGCTATGGAATAGAGGTGGCAGCGCTCGCGGGAGTTCCGGGCGACGTAATAAAACGGGCAAAAATGATATTAAAGGGCATGGTCGAGGGCAATGCCGAAAAGCTGTATAAAAAGCCCGTTAAAGAGCCGGAGCCTGCGAGCAATCAGATAGGCTTCGAAGAAATGGCGGGCATGGAGATTATAGAAAAGCTTAAGAATATGGATGTTACTACAATGACGGCGATCGATGCGATGAACGAGCTGTATCGTTTATCTCTTAAAGCAAAGGAGTTATAAATGGGAATAATTCACGTTTTGGATACCGAGGTTTCAAATAAGATAGCCGCGGGCGAGGTGGTTGAACGACCGGTGAGCATAGTTAAGGAGCTGGTCGAAAACAGCATAGACGCCGGCGCTTCGGTTATTACCGTTGAGATACGCGGCGGCGGTATTTCGTACATCCGCGTCACGGATAACGGTTCGGGCATGAGCGCCGAGGACGCGAAAATATGCTTCCTTCGTCACGCTACAAGCAAAATAAGCACGGGCGCGGACCTTAACGCGATATATACGCTGGGCTTTCGCGGCGAGGCGCTGTCGAGCATAGGCGCGGTGTCAAAGGTGCGGCTTTTTACCAAACGGTGGACTGATTCGGTCGGCGTGTGCGTTACCTGCGAGGGAGGGGAAATTCTGTCGTCGGAAAATGCCGGAGCGCCAAACGGAACAGTTATGGAGGTTTCCGATTTATTCTATAACACTCCCGCGCGGAGAAAGTTTTTAAAGAAGCCCGCGAGCGAGGCGGGACTTATTACCGATATGGTAGGACGTTATGTGTTTATACACCCGGAAATATCGTTTAAGCTGATACGCGACGGTAAGGAAATAATTTTCTCACCGGGAGATAATAAGCTCATTAATTCCGTTTACGCTGTTTATGGGCGCGATTACGCTCGGAATATGCTTGAGGTGGACTATGAATATAACGGTATCCGCGTAACGGGAATGATAGGCAAGGGGAACCTGACGCGCGCGAACCGCGGCTATGAGAATTTTTACGTGAACAAAAGATATATTAAAAACGCCATAATAATCCGCGCGCTTGAGGAGGCATATAAAAATCAGATAATGATTTCAAAATTCCCCGTTGCGATTTTGAACCTTGAAACGGACGCCGCATTGGTTGACATAAATGTTCATCCCACAAAGCAGGAGTGCAAATTCTCACAGGAGCAGGATATTTATCAGGCGGTATACCACGCCGTAAAATCCACGCTCTACGCTATGCCGAATGTGCCGGAGATCGAAAGAGCGGAAGTAAAGAGCGAAACCGGTCAGCCGGGCTTTGCCGCCGAACGCGGCGAGCAGCGCTCGATTGAGGATATTTTTAAGGAGAAGGTAAGGCGTAGCGTCGAGCAGCCCGTGTCGGAGTTTAAATATAAGGCGGAGCACCGCGATACTCCTGTTAAACTTAATCCGGATAGGGAACCGCAAAAGCCCGCGCCAAAGCGCGATGTTTCGACACCCACTCCCGCGATGCCTGACGAGAAATTTACCGATACCGATTTTGGTGAATTCAGCAGACGTATAGATCGCTCAAAAATAGCGGAAAATATAGTTTCCGCTCCCATATCGCCCGATGAAAATGACAGCAAGGCGCAGGCGGAGCGGGCGGAAACATTCGCAATGCTTGACTACGCTGTTAAAAACGCGCTAAAGCGGGACAGAAACCTCAAGGTTAAGGACCCGACGCTGCCGCAGGCGGAAGAATACGGCGGCCTATACCTTGACAACGCGCGGCGCGTTGAGGACGATAATATTTTTAATGACGGATATTTCCGCGTTATAGGTCAGCTTTTTGAAACATATATCCTTATTGAAAAGGATGACAGGCTGCTTATTATAGACCAGCACGCGGCGCACGAAAGATTGAACTATGAGGCTCTGAAATCAGAGATGGAGAGCACGGGAGTGGTATCGCAGATGATATTAGAACCTGTCAGGGTAAAGCTTACGGGTGAGGAGCGCGCAGTGTATTGCGAACATTCTAAACTCTTCGGCGAGCTGGGCTTTGAGGTCGGGACAGACGGTGAGGACGCCGTTATAATCAGCGCCGTTCCGGGCGATGTGTCCTGGAGCGATATTGAGCCGCTGTTTCTGGAGCTGCTTTCACTGACCGGCGATATGAACCCGAATATGATAACAGCCGAAAAACAGAGACTGTTATATACAATTTCGTGCAAGACCGCGATCAAGGCCAATATGAAGATAAGCGAGAGGGAAATGGAGTCGCTTGTAAAAAAGGTGTTCGCGCTTAAGAACATAAACACCTGTCCGCACGGCAGACCTATAGTTATTTCCATGACGAAAAAGGAAATTGAAAAGAATTTTAAGCGAATAGTATGAAAAAGATACCATTGGTAGTTGTGGCGGGCGCCACGGCGTCGGGGAAAACGCGACTCGCGATAGATATAGCAAAAGCGTTTGACGGCGAGATTGTGTCGGCTGACAGCATGCAGATATATAAGTATATGGATGTGGGCACCGCGAAGCCGACGCGTGAAGAGCGCGCGCAATGCGCGCATCATCTTATAGATTTTTTGGAGCCCGACGCGGAGTTTTCGGTCGCGGACTATACGGAGCTGGCACACAAAACGATAGCTGATATTGTGTCACGTAACAAGCTGCCCGTTATGTGCGGCGGAACGGGACTGTATATAGACAGCGTTGTAAACGATGTGGAGTTCGGGGAAACGGAAACGGACTACGCGCTGCGCCTTCGGCTGCGGCGCAAGGCCGAAACCGAAGGCGGCGAGGCGCTGCTTGCCGTTCTCGCGGAGTTTGATCCGATAAGCGCTGAGCGTCTGCACCCGAATAACACGCGGCGTATCATACGGGCGATAGAGTTTTATAATCAGACGGGAATTCCCATTTCCGAGCATCAGGAACATACAAAGCAGGCCGACAGCAGATATAATTCGGTCATATTTTGCATAGATTGGCCGAGAGAGGTACTATACGAGCGCATTAACGCGCGTGTGGACATAATGCTTAGAGAGGGCTTGTTAGACGAGGTAAAAAAAATCATGGATATGGGCTGCACTAAGGAGCTTAACTCCATGAAGGGTATCGGCTATAAGGAAATAATGGACTACTATGACGGGAAATGCTCTCTTGACGAGGCGATAGACGCGGTAAAACAAGGTTCGAGGCGGTACGCCAAGCGGCAGCTTACATGGTTTCGCCGCAATGAGCGAATTATCATGCTG
>CANRAG010000201.1 GCA_947628515.1 uncultured Clostridia bacterium
GACGAAAGAACCTACATCCCCGTCCGCTTTGCGGGAGAAGCATTGGGCATGACGGTAAATTGGATAGGTGAATAAGAAAACGGCAGAAAACGGTGCAAAGTCCGCTGCGGGCTTTGCGCCGTTTTCTTATTTATCGTCGTAATGCCCTTTGCATTGTTTAACGATTATCATTTCGTCCGATATTTCGTAAACCAATCTATCCTTTTCGTTTATCCGTCTGCTCCAATTGGCTGTACCGCGCAGACGTTCGGGTTTACCTTCACCGTCAAAAGGGGTGCGCTGTATATCCTTGAGAAGAGAATTTATCTTTTTAAGAGCTTTTTTATCATGTGACTGCCAATATAGGTATTCTTCCCATGCGTTCTTGGCAAATGAAATATTAATCAACTTCCATTGCCTCCAATTCTTCCATCGTTTTTACTACGACATTACCTGCTCGAACCTGTTCATCGGCTTTGCGTATCTGTGCCATATTAGCTTCCGAATAAAACGGCTCGGTAGGCGCTGCAATATCAAACGGAATTTTTCTGTCCCGCAACGCTTTCTTTGCGTAAATCATGAAAAATGTGGTTAAATTCATTCCCATTTCAGCACACATTTCGTCAAGCTGTTTTTTCATTTCATCATCAAATCTTAAACTAACTGTTGTCATAGCTAATCACTTCCCTTCATGACTATTATACCACAAAAGAAGATTTTTGCAACAAATTTAATTAAATTTCTTTCAAAATATCGGTCGGAATATCGGTCTGTAAGTTGCTATTCTGATATACGTGATTATCGCGCGTTATTATGCCGCTTACCGGAGCGGTCGCCAAAGCCGACGCGCAGTGTGTTTAAACTAACAGGGCTGTAAAATTTGGCTCGCTTATAACCTAAGCACAGATGTCTCCCGTCCCCCTTGCAAGCAAGGCAGAGCGTTGCTCCGATTTTAAAAAAATAAATACACTTCATCCCTAAAAAGGTGCATTTCATCCCTAACAAAATTTGACGTTAGGGATTTTTAGTCGTATAATTATATATAGAAAACGACAGGGGAGGGGGAGTAAGTATATGGAAACTGTTTCGATATACTTGGTTAATAAACTTCTTGACCGAGGCATAATAAATTCCGATAAAACAGAAATCTGCAAGTCGGGTATGGAACTGATTATGGCTGACATAACCAACTTTTCTGCCGTATTGATTATAGGCGCGCTGGCAAAATCATTTATATACGGTTGTATATATCTGTTATTGTTCTGGACGGTGCGTAGATTTAGCGGCGGGTTTCATGCTAAAACATACGGAGTATGCAGAACTGCCACGATTGGTATATTTATATTGATAGTGTTAATAAGCAGAATTATTAATAATAATTTCTTGCTGTATTCATTAAGCTGTAATGCCGTAGCATTTATAACCATACTGCTGTTCGCACCTGTAAGGCATCCGAATAAGGAGCTTACCGATAAGGAAGTACAGGCTAACAAATTATTTTCTTTGGTAGCCACTCTGCTCTTTACAATCATTTCAACAATTTTAGTCATTTTTGAGCGTAAAGAGGGGTTATTCATATCATTAACATTGTTTGCGATTGCCGTACTTATGTACGTCGGCATGCTGACAAACGGAAAGGAGGTGGAATACAATGACGAAAATCAGTAATAAGATTTTGGGCTATATGGCAACAACCGCAGAAAAAGCTTTTCAAGAAGCTATGGGCTTCGCGTCAAGAGGCGGCATATATGAGCCGAAGTTGTCCGATGAGTTAAAGTCGTATAAGGCCAATCACACTTCAAAGGTTGAGACTATATTTGATAAGATTATCAAATAATCGGTTTCCGCAGAAAATATAAAGTTTATTTCTGTTGTTTAAGGCTTTCGGTTCAAACCGAAGTTTTAATAAAGGGATCAAATAGAGATTATTGATATGCAAACGCGGCGATTGTATATAATATCACTTCCGCAAGTATAAATCTGATGAGACTATCATAAAGGTTAAAACCAAAAAGTTATATGATATTTAGCGGAGTGTATAAATCAAACACCGGTGAAAATATGATATATCAGTATATAATTTCCGCATGAGCATTGATTGATACTTTATAGGATTCCGTAACACGCTCTTCGCGCACGGCGGAACAAAAGCGAGGAAAAACAATAAACAAAGTAAAATAATATAACGCGAATGATAAAAAATTTCACAAAACAAAAGAGACACCGTATATTAATCAAAGCATTCCCGTGCAATAAAAGATTTTATATATCGGATATCTCTCTTATGCCGATATTATACCATGTTCTGTACCTATTGTCAATCCTGCATAAGAACTGTTTGATGAAATAATAAGTCACAGCGTTAGGAAAGAACGAGGTATTTACTATGAAGAAGTTTAATTTTAAGAGAAGTGCGGCTATGGCAATGGCTGTTATGATGTCAGTATCGGCAATTAGTGTGAGTGCGTTTGCGGCGGAGGATGAGATTTTTGCAACAGTTGAGGACAACAACGGAAATATCACTTACATTTATAACAGTGATCTTGTTAACGGTGAATACACAATGACAGCAGGTGACGAGGTTGTCACTTTCAGTGAACGCGCAAATACCGATGTTATGCCGTTGATTTTGAATGGCACGTTTAGTAGGACATCAGCGCCTACGAGTTGGTTACTGCTCAACGAAAATTTGATTTTAACCTATAACTTGCCCGCTTCAACATCGGCACGGTATTCACCGACGAAGTATTATACTGTATCAGGAAAAATAGATTTTGCATTTGATGTTACAGAAGGTGGCGATAGAAAGGTTACGGGTCATGTTAAGACTAACAATAATTTATACACAATGAATTTGACGGGTACCACTACCCACGCCGTTACCGTATCAGGCTGTAGTTCAACCGGCAGTGCGGCATATGCCTATGTTCAGAATCCTACAGCTAATACTGCCACCGCTGTCGGTCAATGCTTAATTCGTCCTATGTAATAGCGAGGTGGGTTATAAACAATAAGGGAGGTTATCTTGTGCGAACAAAAGCAACTTCATGCAAAAAGAACGGCATACAGAATGTAAGAAGAACGTATACTTCGTTCATTTATGTTTATCGGCACTAAGCGTCCCTTTGTGCAATAAAAAGAAAAAATACTCCTTAAATTTGCAGCCTTTTGGCATTTTCAAAAGTATTATATATAGGAGTCTATACATAAAAACACGAAATAGAGGGGCTGTTCTCTTGTGCAAATAGGAAAACCTTAATGCTTAGCAGAGCCGCCCCGACGTGTGCAGATTTCTGAATTTATTGTTACGACAAAGAAAG
>CANRAG010000202.1 GCA_947628515.1 uncultured Clostridia bacterium
CGTATAATAATCTTGTGGTAAAGACGGTGGAGGATAGCGGGCGCGTATGTGTGCAGTGGTCGGTTGACGGCATCGATTATGCCGAGGACGCCACCGCCGAGAGCATATATGACCGCATTGTTCCTGTGGTCGAGGACGGGGATATAATCCTCTTGCATAACGGCACAAGACTTACCGCGAAGCTTCTGCCGGATATTATAGAGCAGCTCCGCGCAAAGCACGAGCTTGTAAACGTATCCGACCTGATATACACCGATAATTTTACAATAGACAGCACCGGCCGGCAAATTCCGGACAGTATGATGTAGGAATGGCAAAACATACAAAACATTTATATCAAACGGCTGAAATTTTTGCGAAAACCACTCTTGAAAACATGACGGGATAGTGGTACTATTGAAATATCCTTTAGTCTACAGATGGAGAGGAAGCCGGCAATGGATAGTAACTATAAATACAGAAGCCCTTTGGTGTATCAGAGGGCCGACCCGTTTGTATGTTATCATGAGGGAAAATATTATTTTACGGGCTCAATTCCGCAATACGATTGCATCGAGCTGCGCTGCGCCGAGTCGCTTAACGGGCTTGCGTTTGCAAACGGCAAGATAATATGGCGCAGTCATAAGAAGGGTGAACTGAGCGCGCATATATGGGCGCCGGAGATACATTTCATAAGCGGCAGCTGGTATATATATTTTACGGCGTGCAGCTCGGACGATGTGTGGTCGATACGCCCCTACGCGCTTGTGTGCAACGGAGATCCCATGAAAGACGTCTGGTATGAGGCCGGCAGGGTTAATGTCGGGCACGAGAGCTTTTCGCTCGACATGACGAGTGCCGTAATAGGAGGCAGGCAGTATGTCGCATGGGCGCAGACCATTGAACAGTACCGGGGCTCGGAGGTATTTATCGCGGAGATGAAAAATCCGACGGAGCTTAAAAGCAGACCGGTGCTTTTAACATCGCCGGAATATCCGTGGGAGCAGCAGGGATTTAAGGTCAATGAAGGACCGGCATTTCTGCACAGAAATCATAAGGTGTTTCTGACATATTCCGCGTCGGATACCGGCTGGCGCTATTGTATGGGTATGCTGTGGGCCGACGAGGACGCGGATTTGCTTGACGGAAATTCGTGGCATAAGAGCCCCAGACCTGTCTTTTCCACCAGCTTTGAAAATAAAAAATACGGGCCGGGGCATAACTGCTTTACGGTTGACGGCGACAGGGATGTGCTCATATACCACTGCCGCAACTATATGGACGTTGAGGGCGATCCGCTATATGACCCGAACCGACACGCGTACGCGAAGATAATAGAATATGATAATGACGGGTTCCCGATATTCGGCGAGCCGGTTCCGGACAATCCCGTTAATCATATGGTATAACATATTAACTGACATTGTTTCTTTGGCGATGTCAGTTTTGTTTTTACATTAATAATTTATGAATAAAATGTGAAAAATGAAATAAAATACTTGACAAAGAATATAAAAAGTGGTATCTTATAGATGTTGTTAGCACTCGACTCTTTTGAGTGCTAACAACATGCCGCACAGAAAGAGAGGCGGGATAAATGGATCTTAATGAAAGAAAAAAACAGATACTGCAGGCTGTCATAGACGAATATATAGGCTCTGCCGAACCGGTGGGCTCACGCGCAATATCCAAAAAAAACGAGCTTGGACTTTCGAGCGCGACAATACGGAACGAGATGGCGGATCTTGAGGAGATGGGCTATCTCATACAGCCGCACACTTCGTCGGGACGTATACCGTCGGACGCGGGATACCGCTTTTATGTAAATTCGCTCATGAAGCGCTACCGGCTGGGACTTGAGGCAATCGAGCGCTTGCAGGCGGAGCTGGCGGGACGCATAAGCCGACTGGATATGGCGGTAAAGAGAGCGGGATTCTTAACGTCGATGCTCACCGACTACACAACGGTTATCTCGGCGCCGAAAACGGAGAGAACCGAGATAAGAAAAATCGATCTTGTTCCGCTTTCGGGCGACGCGATAATGCTTGTCATAGTAACCGACGCGGTACGAAACCGTATTATAGGCTCAAAGCTGACGGAGGATGAATGTGAAAAGCTGGCGGCGGTACTGAATATGCGTCTTAAAAACAAAGCCGCGGACGAAATCACTTATGATGTCATAAGTCAGATTGAAACGGAGGTCTGCGGAAAGCTGGGTATCGAACCGAAAACCATGATAAATGTGCTTAATTTCATTTATGAGTCGGTTTCGGTCATGAATGACAGTGAAATTTACGTGGCAAACGCGAAGTCCATTTTAAAATATCCGGAATACCGCGATGTGGATAAGGCCCGCGAGATATTCAGTTTTCTGGAGGATAAGAGAAATCTTAAAAAGCTTTTTGCCGAAACCGACGACGAGGGGATAAAGGCGAAAATCGGAAAAGAGAACGAGTATGAGATTTTAAAGGACAGCTCGATTGTTACCGCGAATTATTCGCTTGACGGCAAGGCGGTAGGAAAGGTCGGGGTCATAGGCCCCAAGCGCATGGATTATGCCAAGGTATTTGCAAGTCTTGATTTGATTTCGCATGAAATAAACAAGCTTGTCGGATATATTTCAGGTGACAGTTAATCTGAAAGGAGGGTGATTTGGAAATGGCGGAAAATGTTGACAGCGAAGAGGTAGTGGAAGAAACAACCGCAGAGGCGGAGGAAACGCCTGTAGAGACGTCGGAGATTGAGCAGCTTAAGGAACAGCTTAAGGAGCAAAATGACAAGTACTTAAGACTTATGGCCGAGTATGCGAACTATCAGACAAGAACCCAAAAGGAAAAAGCGGCGCGATATGCCGATGCGGTAATAGATACCGTGGAGGCGCTGCTACCGATAGGCGATAACCTTGAAAGAGCGCTTGCGACCGAGGTCAGCTCGGAGGACGCGGTGAAATTCAAAGAGGGTATCGAGATGGTAATGAAGCAGTTTAACGACTGCCTTGAAAAGCTCGAAGTGACTCCGATAAAGGCGGAGGGCGAGCAGTTTGACCCTAATATCCACAATGCGGTGATGCATATCGAGGATGAGTCGATTGACGAAAACACCGTGGTTGAGGATCTTATGAAGGGTTATATATATAAGGGTGAGCGCGTTGTGCGCCACAGCATGGTTAAGGTTGCAAATTAATATATCATATTTAATATAGGAGGAAAATATCATGGGAAAGATTATTGGTATAGACTTAGGAACAACAAACAGCTGCGTAGCGGTTATGGAGGGCGGCAATC
>CANRAG010000203.1 GCA_947628515.1 uncultured Clostridia bacterium
GCTTTTACAAGCTCTATCGCTCCGCCCGAAGCGTCACTTTTGCGGAAGCGCTTTTTTATATCCCGCTCAAGAATTGAAACAGCGTTTTTAACCGCCTTCCGCTCGTCCCTGCAAATAATCTTTGAATTGATATTTAAAACCATGGGGATTTCCTTTCACATCGCTTAATTTATCTACATTATAGCACAACAAATCAAAATAATCTAATAATATATTGCATAAAACATTGCATATCTTGGCATTTTACCGTAATTTGAAGTTTGTTTTATTAAAAACAAGCACTATCGTGAAAAATCGTTTGTCCCCGTCATAGCTCCACGTAATGTCCCCGCCGTAGTTTCGCATTGAGGTTTCTATGCTTCTCATGCCGATGCCGTGGTTTTGGGCGTCCGATTTTTTTGTGACAATCGCTCCGTTCTCCGTGCGCGGCGGCATATCGCAGTTATTTTCTATTTTCACTACAGTAAACGCGTCGTTAAGCGTTGTAAAATCAATAAATATATTTTTTTCCTTGGATACTACGCAGCTCTCCATTGCGTTATTGATAAGATTTGAAAAGATTGCGACAGTATCAAGCTCCTTTATAAAGCCGATACTTACGCCGTTGGATTTAATATACAGTTCAATTCCTTTTTCATGACATTCCGATACCTTTCGGTCCAAAAGTACATTAAGCACCTTGTTATCCGTATATTCCACGAAATCAAGCTCACGCCCAATATAAGCGAGCTTATCCGCATATTCCGACGCGGCCTTGTTATCCCGACCTATAAGCTCTTTCATAACGCCTATCTGCTCTTTGAGATCATGACGCAGTATGCGCGTCTTTTCATATTTGTCAAGCATTAGTCTGTATCCCTCAAGCTCCGCGTCCGCCTGCGCCTTGGCATCCAAAAGCTTCTGGAACTCGCGGCGGCGCAGCACGGCGATTTCATATGCTATAAATGCCGCTATACCGGCTATAAGCAGCGCGATAATAAGCGCCGCAAGTCTGTAAACAGAGTCACTCATACATGCTCACCCGCCCATCTGATAAAAGCGCCCGAAAATGCCGCATATTTACGCTTGGACATGTAGGCGCTGTAAGTTTTATCCTTATACCGCATAATCACTTCATCCTTTGTATACTTTATAACATACTCAAGGTTGACGTAGTAGCTTGCATGCGACGGCGCAAAGCAGGACGCGTTAAGCCTCGCTATGATATTTTTAAACGGCTCCTTAACCTCCACCTCGCCGTCCGTGGTTACGATACAGGTTTTCTTATTTCTTGCGCAAACATATATAATGCTTCGCATATTGATTTTTTGCAGTTTGCGGTCAATGGTTACGTTTATGGAAACCTTGGCATTGTTGATCTCCCTGATTGCGGACTCCAATCCGTAAATGAGCCGCTGCGGGTTAATCGGCTTTACCCAAAACCTGAACGCGTGACGGTTTAAGGCCTCATCCATATACCCTTCGTAATTTGTGACGAAAAATATCAGTGTCGCGGAGTCTGTGCCGTGTATGGCGTCCGCGGCCTCAATCCCCGTCATCCCGTCCATTTCCACATCGAGAAATACTATATCAAACCTTTCGCCGCAGCCCGTAAGCTCCAAAGGCGAGACAAAGGCGCTGATTGTATAATCAACGCCTATATCGCGCAGCGCCTCCTCAATAAGCTTACGTTCCTTATCGAGAAAGGTTCTGTCATCATCACATATTGCCAGTTTCATTATTTTTCTTTCGATGCTGTAACTATTTCGGTAAGCGACGTGGCAAGTCCCGCAAGCCCCTGAATATTTGAGGGCACTACTATCTTTGTCGCCTTGCCGTCCGCGAGCGCGTTAAGACTTTCAAGTGATTTTATGGTGAGGTATCCGCTCTGCGGATCCGCTTCGTTTATAAGCTTAATACCCTCCGATACCGCCTGCTGAACCTTTATAATAGCCTGCGCCTTACCCTCCGCCTCGCGAATTTCCGCTTCCTTCTTCGCCTCGGCGCGAAGGATTGCGCTCTCCTTTTCGCCTTCCGCGATAAGCACGGCGCTCTTCTTTTCACCCTCGGCTCTCAGTATGCTCTCACGTCTTTCACGCTCGGCCTTCATCTGCCGCTCCATGGCGTCGCGTATAGCCGCGGGCGGCATGATGTTTTTAAGCTCCACTCTGTTTACCTTAATCCCCCACGGGTCGGTCGCCTCGTCGAGAATTGACCGCATCCTTGTATTTATCGTATCTCGCGATGTAAGCGTTTCGTCAAGCTCCAAGTCGCCGATTATATTTCTGAGCGTTGTTGCCGTGAGATTTTCAATCGCCATCATGGGGCGCTCGACCCCGTACGCGTAAAGCTTAGGGTCGGTAATCTGATAATACACAACGGTATCAATCTGCATTGTGACATTATCCTCCGTGATAACCGGCTGCGGCTCGAAATCCACTACCTGCTCCTTTAGATTTACCTTTTTTGCAATCCTGTCAACAAACGGCAGCTTGATATGCAGTCCCACCTGCCATGTCGCCGTATATCCGCCCAAACGCTCTATAATATACGCGTGCGTCTGCGGAACAATTTTAACATTTGAAATAAGAACAATAAGAAATATAACTATCAACGCAATAATAAAAATTATCATAACAATCTTCCTTTCCGGGTATCAGCCGACCTTTTCCACAATCAGCTTTACGCCCTCTATCTCCTTTATTTTTGCTGTTTCGCCGACGTGTATAAGCTCATCCGTTCCGCCGCGCACAGTCCAGACCATACCGTTAATCTTCCCCTGGCCCGTACCTTTTATGTTGCTTACCTCCTGCGTTATTAAAACATTCTTACCTATAAGACTGTCGGCATTTGTTTTAAAGTCCTTCGGCTTTATAAGCTTCATGGAAATCGGTCTGAATATTATAAACATTATCGCGGAAACTATAATGAATACAAGCATCTGCACGGCAAAACCCGCGCCGCACAAGCACGCGATTAAGCCGGCTATGGAACCGAATACAAACCATATTGAAACAAACTGGTATGTAGCTGCTTCAAGGATGATAAACATAATCACCGCCGCAATCCAAATCAAACCCAAGCTCTGCATCAGCCTTCGCCTCCTCTCTATAAATTCAGTATACACTATTTTATCCGAATTTTCAATAGATACTTACCAAACGGTCACAATTTTAATACCAAACGGTCACGGGAAGCGTTTTTTACAAAAGATAATCCTTACGGCAGTCATTTTTGCCCCATATATTTACATTTAAAGCGGTGGATGAAAAGTT
>CANRAG010000204.1 GCA_947628515.1 uncultured Clostridia bacterium
CTACGGCGAACAGTTAAAAAGCACGACCGCTTCTTATGCCGCGGTCACAATTGACACACCGCCGATTTTCTGACATAGTATAATCCCGTTTTCGACACTTAAGCAGTCTATAAGAGCCGGAATTCCCCATAAAAGAAGGGAAAACCGGCTCTTATCAATAGACAGAAATGTTATATGTGAACCTTCAACTGTCGAAAACCTATCGTAAAGAATCTCGAAGAATGAAGTGAATCCCAAAATGATATGCATCTCCAAAAGTGTCTAACTTTTGGGGTGCATATCATTTCTCTCTCAATATTATTCCCGCTGTTTTATCATTTACCAGTATTCCGTGAAACATAGGAACATTAAATCTGTCTGCGAAAAGTTTACATTTGCACATAAATGCGTAATATATATTTTTCCCGCATTGATTTAGGCTTTCAAAGTTTGCCTGTCCTTTTGAAATAATAACGTCCGCGCTATCTATCTTGTTCATCGCCTGTTCTGACAATTCCTCAAGCCATGTGCCTGCAATATTGTTACCATTGTCTATAACGGTTACAATATCCGTAAGACCGACTTGTTTTGCGTCCTCCATTGTAACGTCATTTAAAATATCGCCGCCGCGTACAATGGCAGTTACGGATATATCGGGATACTGTTTTTGTATAACGCGTATAAATATCTTGTCCGTTACTATTTCACCGCAGTTGTCCATTAAATATACCAGTATTTTTGCTTTCGCCAAATCACCTTTCAACTCCCGATATGATTTGTCATCGATAATTGTGTCCGGTGTATTCCATAACAGATTTTTAAGCTCAGCTTCGTCCACGCTTGTTCTTGTTCCGAAATCTATGTAATTGCCCATCATCGAATAGCACAACGCGCGTCTTAACGGGTCGTCGGCTTCCTTTAATTTCTCCGTAAGCTGCGGTTCCATTTCAAGCATCAGAGCGTTAAAATATCTCTTTATCTCCGTGAAGTCCTCTTTAAACCCGAACATACGGCTTTTTACTTCATTGATACTGTTAAGCAGCTTCGGTGAGCTGTAGTATTTAGGCGCGTTTCCGATAATCTTCAGAACGCTCTGCATATATTCAATTCTTGTTTCCGTATCCGCGCTTTCGGGACAGCTCTCCAAGTGCTTTTTCAAAAGACATCTTATACATTCGGGATTTAATCGTATCATTTCCATGTTAAAATTCCTCCGCAATTCCGTAATCGGCATAATCAAAAATACGCGCGTTTTTATCGGGATTTATCGCGATAACCGTACCGCTGCCCTCAATGCCGCAGGTGTGGTGCACCGCGCCCGATATTCCTATCGCTATATATATTTTAGGGCATACAAATTTTCCCGTCAAGCCGATTTGCCGTTCATATGACGCTTTCCCATCATCAACCAATCCTCTGGACGTTCCAAACTCCGCGCCGATTTCTTCGCGGAAATTTTCTACTTTATCCAAAACGTCTTTTGCTCCCCTGCCTGCCGCCACGATAATTTCCGCGCTTTGGGTTTTTGTTCTGACCGTAGCCATACGCGGTCTTGTCAAACACTTGATTTTTGCCGTTACCCTTCCGCCCCTCGCGGGTCGTATCATAAACAGCTCCTTGCCGTCGGTTTCAAGCTCCGTGCAGTCCGCACACAAGCCCGTATTTAAAATTGCCGCCGCGATCGGAGCGTTTTTCCTGCCCCATGGGTCGGCGTTCCACAATATGACCTCGGGCTTTTCGAGTTTTGCGCGTTTCGCTATTGCTTCGGGAGTTGTTTTTTCTATCAAAACCGCATGCTCCGCAATCGCATGAGCCGCGTCAAGAACTTCATTGCCGACCACCCATACCTCTTTGAGCTTTTTGTCCGACTGTACTCGCGTTTCGGAGCGCTTATTCTCTTTTTTCAGTTTCTCTATCAGCGGATATAATTCGCTTCTTGAAATAAATTTACATCCGCGTCTGCCCCTGTTGTTCTCAAATGTTTTTATCACCCTTGTCGGCGAGCCCGCAAGCCCACATTTTGCAGCGTCACAGCCTATATCCGCGTTTGAGAGCGGCACGATTTCACTTTGCCTTGAAAATATGCTTGGAAACCGCAAGACATACCCGCGTTCTACCGTCACAAGTGCCGGGCATTGCGCTTGCTCTTTCCCCGAACGTGTGCTTACCGATATTTTGCCGCCGTCCGCGCTCACGGACATCGCATTCGTTATCACGGGTATGCCGAACATTTGCGACAGCATCGGTCCGACCTGCGCCGTGTCGCCGTCAATGCTTTGCCTGCCGCACAATATTAAATCAAAATCAAGCTTCTTTATCGTTTCCGATAATATATATGACGTTGCCAAGGTGTCCGAGCCCGCGTATAACGCGTCGGAAATCATAATTACCCTCGCTCCGAGCCTTGTCAGCCGCTCCAGCTCCGGTTTGGCAGACAGCGGAGACATTGAAACGACCGTAACGTCATCCGACAATCTGAGGGCGCATTCCAGCGCCGACTCGTCAAACGGATTAAGTTCTCCGTTTATGACCTTTACACATACTATGATCTTCATAAGCCCTCCGACTTTGGCAAAAAGGCATATCGCCGCGATATGCCTTTTTGTCAATATTCGCCGTTATATATAGGCTCAAGCGCCCTTTGAACGGCCTTATACTTTTGAAACAGCTTCATATATTTTTGTGTATTTTCACCGTTCGGAATAGTAGTTGAAACAACCTCGTTACATTTTCCTACCGCTTCCGAAGCGTCTTTCCACACACCCACCGCGACGCCCGCAAGCATCGCGCTTCCGAATGAGGAATCGGTATATTTCATTTCAACAAGCTCTAAGCCGAGCGCATCGGAAACAATCTGCCGCCACAGTGGACTTTTCCCGCCGCCGCCGATAATTACGGCTCTGTTCTCGTGATATATATTAAGCTCGTCAAGCGCCGTCTTGCAGTCGAGCATGGACATTGCCACGCCCTCAAGCACCGCCCGCGCAAAATGCGCCTTTGTATGCGACGCTCTGACTCCCACAAAGTCCGCGCAAAGCTTGGGATTTGCATACGGGGTAAGCTCGCCGTTGAGGTACGGATGGAAAACAAGCCCCTCGCTGCCGATCTCTATTTTTGAAGCCGCTTCGTCAAGCTGCCGGTAATCCCCGCCGAAGGTATCGCGAAACCATCTGTATGACGCGGCGCAGGATTTTGTCGCTGTACCGGGAAAGAACAGCCCGTCAATGACA
>CANRAG010000205.1 GCA_947628515.1 uncultured Clostridia bacterium
AAGCCGACCGTAAAACCGACCGTAAAGCCCACGGAGAAGCCGACCGTAAAGCCCACGGAGAAGCCGACCGTAAAGCCAACTGAGAAGCCGACCGTAAAACCTACGGAGAAGCCGACCGTAAAACCTACGGAAAAGCCGGCGGGAAGCGTATCGTTACTGGATGTAGAAAAGCGGTCGGACGGCGGCAAAATAAGCTTTACCGTAAGGATTTCAAATACGTTTAAGCAAGAAAAATCCGCGCGGCGGATAGTGGCGAGCTACAGCGGCGGCGTACTGAAGGATGCGCGGATATATACCGACACGCTTGTCCCCGACGGCGTCACAACTATATACGGCAGCATAGACGTTGGTGGCTGTGACGGCATAAAGGTATTTTATTGGGACAGCGCGGACAATATGGAGCCTTTGTTCGATTGTATTCGGATTTTATGAATAACCGACAAGCCCTCATAGGGCGACGGGGGTGATATTAAACGGATTAATATGCGGCGTCGGAGAAACGCGGACCTCTCCGGCGCCGTTTATATATTATGATAAAAATATCTTTAAATAACAAAAAAAACCGATAGCTTCGCCCGAAAAGCGTGTTTTGCAACATTTTTTCCTTAACTTTGATAATTGCTTTTACGGCAGTTTGTGGTACAATATACTTGTAAGAAAGAAGATTTACAGATTGAGCATACGGCAGACAGCTCCGAAACGTGTGAAATTTCTCTCCCTCTATTAAAGAAATATTTATATTAAAATTATCATAACCGTATGCTCAGCCTGTAAGCTTACTTACAAAAAATGAACTTAAACTAACATCGCTTCTAAATCCATAATTTTACTTAAACGGATTTGTCGATTATAAACCGGCAGATCCGTTTTTTTGTTTGGTTTAAAATCCGAACAGCATCCTCAATATACCGCACAGCCCCTTAGGAACACGTTTTACCACGATTTTCATAGAAGTCACTCCTTTACCACTTGAACAAACACAGATACCCCAAAAGCGAGAGCATTATCAGCTCAATAACCGCCAATACATACAACGGACACAACATTCCGGCTATTGTGCCGAGACTGAAAGCGAGTATCGCCAGACCTATCGCCTTCGACGCGCCGCACATACAGAAATTAACCATAACATCACCCTCCGGCTTTGTTTTGATTTTGGTATATAATATGCGCCGTATCCGAATTGTGTGAGATAAAAAAATTTTCAAAGTTGGAAAAAGCTATTGAAAAACGGTTTAATCTGTGCTATAATCAATATATATGATATTTTTATGGATGCCTGCGCAATATGCTGTGTATGAGAACGCGGCGCGCGCGGGAGCGGAGGAGGAGCAAAGTGAAGCAGTTTAATACTACCGATATACCGAAGCCGGAGCGGATAGACAGACTTATAGACCATTTGTTCGCGAAAATGCCGGAGATAGAGGCGGACAGAGCCGTGCTTTTGACGGAGAGCTATATGCAGACGGAGAACGAGCCGATAGTAAAACGGCGCGCGCTCGCGTTTGCGCATATTCTTGAAAATATACCTATAATAATAAGACCGGATGAGCTTATTGTAGGCTCGCAGACGCAGGCGCCCAGAGGCTGCCAGGTATACCCCGAATTTTCGTGGGAATGGCTCGAAGCGGAGTTTGACACGGTCGCGACACGCGAGGCGGACCCGTTCTATATCTCCGAGGATACCAAGGCCGCGCTGCGAAAGGTGTTCCCGTACTGGAAGGGCAAAACCACGTCGGAGCTTGCGACGGCGTATATGGTTCCGGAGGCTGTTGCGGCCATTAATCATAATATGTTCACGCCCGGCAACTATTTCTATAACGGCGTCGGCCACTATACCGTAAAATACGGAGACGTTATAAATCTGGGGCTTAAGGGCATAAGGGAAAGGGTTCAGGACGAGCTGCTTAAAATACATGCCTATGACGCGAATTACGCCGAAAAGCATGAGCTTTTGGAGTCGATGATTATATCCATAGACGCCGTTATAAGCTACGCGCGCCGCTACGCGGTGCTCGCGATGGAAATGGCGGAGAAATGCGGCGATAAGGCGAGGAAGCAGGAACTTTTACTTATAGCCAAGAACTGCGCGAGAGTGCCGGAAAATCCGGCGGAAAATTTCTATGAGGCATGCCAGAGCTTCTGGTTCATACAGCAGCTTTTGCAGCTTGAGTCAAGCGGACACTCGATTTCTCCGGGACGTTTTGACCAGTATATGTATCCGCTTTACGAAAAGGGCATAAACGACGGCACACTGACGCGCGAGTTCGCGCAGGAGCTTTTGGACTGTATATGGGTCAAGTTCAATGACCTGAATAAATGCCGCGACGCGGCGTCGGCCGAGGGCTTCGCGGGCTACAGCCTGTTCCAGAACCTCTGCGCGGGCGGACAGACCGTTGACGGACGGGACGCGACAAACGATTTGTCCTTCCTCTGCATACAGGCGTCGATGCATACGCGGCTTCCGGCTCCGTCGTTCTCTGTTAGGATTTGGAACGGAACGCCGAATATATTCATGATAAAGTGCGCGGAGCTTACGAGAACGGGTATCGGCCTTCCGGCGTACTACAATGACGAGATTATCATACAATCGCTTATGTCGCGGGGTATTCCGCTTGAAGAAGCGCGGGATTACAACATAATCGGCTGTGTGGAGCCGCAGACTCCTGGAAAAACTCACGGATGGCATGACGCGGCGTTCTTTAACATGCTTCGCCCGCTCGAGCTCGTGTTCTCAAACGGCGTGGACAGGGGCGAGCAGATAGGCCCCGCAACGGGCGACATATCCGAGTTCACCTCGTTTGAAGAATTTTACGATGCGTACAAGGCGCAGTCGGACTATCAGATAACGCTTATGGTAAACGCCAATAACGCCATTGACGTCGCGCACGCGAAGCGGTGCCCGCTGCCGTTCGCGGCAAGTCTTGTAGACGATTGCATAGCAACCGGCAAGACCATGGAGGAGGGCGGCGCGCGCTATAACTTCACAGGCCCGCAGGGGTTCGGTATAGCGAACGTGACAGACGGCCTTTACGCGATAAAGCAGCTTGTATTTGAGGAAAAGAAATATACCCTTAACGATTTCCGCGAGGCGCTTACGCTGAATTACGGAAAGGGTTTGCCGCCGAAGGCGGCAAAGGCCGCCACGGCTAATGTGGTATCGGAGCTTGC
>CANRAG010000206.1 GCA_947628515.1 uncultured Clostridia bacterium
AGCTTAGAAACGCCGAGCGCCTGTACGAGGTCGCCATGGCGCAGGCGGCAAAAAATAGCGGAGATGCGGCGGGTGCCGTGAAATACAGCATGAAAACAGATGTGGACGGACATACACCCGAACAAAGAAAGATTATAGCTGAATATGAATCGGCGGTCGATCATGGACTTATGCGGTATATGGACAGCATAAAAGGCAAACGAACAAAGTGGTATTACAGAATATCACAAATATCCGACAGAACCGTACAGGGCATAAAAGATAAATTGGGCATGGATATTTCGGGTTCATACAATACTATAGACAAGTATGCCATAGACCATATAGAAAAAGACCATGGAAAAAATGGGCTCTCCGATCACTCCATGTCGGACGCTCGCGATATAGCGAGAATAGGTTATGTACTCGACAATTATGATACAATGACAGTATCAAGAGGAAAGGATTGGAGGTTTAATAACAAAGATAACACACCCGCCCACAAGGTTATATTTGAAAAGAGAATAGACGGCAGTTATTATGTGGTTGAGGCAGTGCCTGATACGGGTAGATTATCCGTTATAACAGCGTATAAAAACAAGGCGTCGGAAGTGTCAGATGCTCAAAAAATGAACCCCGGACAGACGTCCGATAACGCCCTTCCGAACAATGCCTCTGGAAGTATTGTATCACAACCGGAGTTAAAAATCAAGGCCCAAAACGAAAAAAATTCTGCCTCCGAACCGCGCTACTCACTGCGCGAAAGCGAGCCCGATAAAAATCCGAACGAGGCAAAAGAGGTGGCTAAGAAGTCTGTCAATCCGTTCATCCCGAACAAGAAGGATAAACCGAAGGCGAATCCCAACCCCTTACTTGAAGAAAAAAAGGCGGAGCAGACGACGGACGATCCTAACCTGATCCGTGAAGCACTGAAGCAATTTCAACATAAAGCTCTTTCGGATGCGTTTTTTGAGCCGATAAAGACTAATGAAATTCCAAACGCATTACTTGAAGCAATGAAGGCGGAGAAAGAAGATGTTAATGCGAGCGAGCAGCTGCGTAACGAGGACGAGAAGCAATATGAGCAATATCGTGAGGTTTTGGGCGAGGAAAATGTACCGGAAACGTTTGACAAATTCCGCGAGATGAAGTATAATGGAAGTGGCGAGTATGAGGATTTGAAAGGCTTCTATAGTTATAAGAAATCAGAGCCGACGGCGGAGTTTGTGCATTATAAGATATATAGTGATTTAAGACAGGAAGGAATTGATAACGGTAAAGTGTTGCCGCCGGAGAAGATTTCTGCTTATATCTTAAAGGACGAAACAGCAAGGCGTGATCCGTATCACATCATGCATAGAATGAAAGAGCGTCAAATTACTGATGATGAAGTAAGACATTACAAGGATGACGCTTTAGTTATGTTTTCACAGTGGCATGGTACAAGAAAAGCATATTATTCAAGAGATGGGGTCAGTGTTATAACGCCAAATACATACAGTTGGGTTTTCAGAACCGCATGGAAAAAAAGAGGATTTTGATGCGAGAAGTGAAAAAATTATAGAGGTGATAAATAGATATGTTAAGTGAAGATTTGAATTATTCCGAACCACATTTTTGTCCGGTATATAATCGTAATATAGACATTAATTTATGTTATGATTCATTAATGGCGTTGAAAGGATTTTTTAAGATAACTACTGTTGGGGAGTTAAATGGTATTAGAGATATTGAAAACGCCAGACAGCGTTGTGAGAGGTGCCCTTACAGTGATTTATCTTGATGTTGTGTTCTACACACAGCGGTATATTGCGGCAAATTAGTCTAAAAAATAACTACTGCTTAAAAGCACGTTTTCGGACGTGCTTTTTTTGCGTTGCGGTCGGCGCGATATAAAAATTTTTTTTATTTTTTTGAAATTTGTTAATAAGCGACACGCCTTTTGAGGTATAATCTGTATCACAAAGGTTGATAACAACCGGAGTGAAAAATACAACACAGAAAGGTGGATAGCAATGTCAAAAGAACAGGCCGAAAAAGACGGCAGACAGAACAGTAAGGAGGTGAGAAAAACGAAAAAGGACAACAGGACGGCACTTAATAGGGTTAAAGGCAAGCCCGACGGTAAATCCCGCAGAGTGTCAAGAGACAGAAAGCTTATATGGCTTCAAAAAGAAAAAGAGCCTAACAGCGTGGAACGCGGTAGTGATGTTCGCGAGGCGAACAAATCACGCCGGGGTTCGGAGTATGCCGAGGATAAGCCGCGCGAGGACGGCGAGGTAACGGCGGAGGACATCATGGGCATGTCCGACGAGGATTTTGCCGACTACATGAACAGTGTAAAGGGCGGCAAGAGTGACGCCGAGCCGGAGTATGCCGAGCCGGAGTATGCCGAAGCGGAGGGCCCTGTGCCTGAGAGCGAGCCGGAGGAGACAGAGCCGGATAACACCGAAACGGAGTATGTCGAAACGGAGGACGCCGAGCCGGAGCCGCCAAAGCCGTTTAAAACGTTCGCGACGGAGGACGAATATAACGGCGCGATAAACGAAGCCGTTAACAGGCGTTTCGCGTACGACCGCGACAATGCAAAAACGCTTGGCAGGATCGAGCGGGCATTTAAGGGTCTCGATACCGAAGCGGGCGACGACTGGATTGACAGAATAGTCAATCATTTTGACGAAGCGGCGGCGGAGCGGGACGAAGTACCCGTTGACGAGTACCGGCAAAAGAGGCGCGACAGCGAGGATTTGCAGCGTTACAGAGCCGCGGAAAGGCACATTAACGACCAAAAAGACAACATGGCGAAGATCTGCGAGCGTTGGAAGAGAGAGAACGAGGAGCTCAAAGAGGTGGCGCCCGACTTTGATTTTGTCAGCGCCGTAGAAGGGAACGCGGCGTTTAAAGACGCGCTTTTAAAGGGCGCGAGCGTGGCGCAGGCGTATCTCGCGTCGGGCATGGCGGAGAAGAAGCCGGAGGTGCAGCCGAAGCAGGCGAAGCCGAAGCGGGCGGAGATAGCGCAGAACGCGCAGACGTCCGCGAGAGGAACAGGAGAGGGACGTGTAAATCCCGCGTCACTTTCCGACAAGGATTTTAAAGCATATATAAACAAAATCATGAACAGCTAA
>CANRAG010000207.1 GCA_947628515.1 uncultured Clostridia bacterium
CATCAAATTCTCGTTCGACTTGCATGTGTTAGGCACGCCGCCAGCGTTCGTCCTGAGCCAGGATCAAACTCTCGTTCATAATGGTCACTATTCGTGCGCATTTTTAACTCATTCGCTTGTCTAAATCCGCCTTTTCTTCGTTAAGCCGCTTGACAATACACAAAGTATTGCCTACGCGTCTTGCCTCGAAAATACGAATTTATCCTTCGCGCCTTCGCTAAAAATACTTCTCATAGTTCCCTTAAAAGTATCGTTGGTTAAAACCGCTGATACCGTTAAGTCTGATTTAACTCATCCTCGCTGACTTGTCGTCTGCTTGAATAATCCGAATTCCTTTGTATAAAAGAATTTCTCAAAGTTATTGTTAGTGTTTTCACACTTTCAAGAACTCACACTGTTCATTTTTCAATGTACAATCCGTTTTGTTACGTAAGTAACAAAATCGGAATCCGCGAGCGCTTGCGCTTGCGGAAATACCATGCTGTCTTAGAGACAACTATTAAATGATACCACAAACATTTTCGTTTGTCAAGCACTTTTTTTGAGTTTTTTTAATATTTTATGATATTTTAAAACTCATACCACCCATCTTAAATAGGGGGTGATAATATATTAACATCTTTTCTGCCATTTGTCAACAACTTTTTAATTTTTTGCTTAAAAAATCGCAGCTAAAATCAGTAATCTATTTAAGGATAAATACAAGCTGTCCAATTTCTAAAGACAGCTTGTATTTTATTATTTTCCCGAATTAGCTTCTTGCCGCCTTTGCGGTTTCAACGAGCTTTGCGAATGCAGCCGCGTCAGCGATGGCAATCTCGGAAAGAACCTTTCTGTTCATGTTAATGCCCGCTTTCTTGAGGCCGTCCATGAATGTCGAATAGTTCATACCGTTCATCTTTGTCGCAGCGCTTATTCTTGCAATCCAGAGCCTTCTGAAGTTTCTCTTCTTCTGCTTTCTGCCTATATAGGCGTTTGCCATAGCCCGCATAACAGCCTGATTTGCTGAACGATACTGCTTGCTTAACGCGCCATAGTAACCCTTAGCCTGCTTTAATATCTTCTTATGATGTCTCTTTGTAGCGATACCGCCTGTAACTCTTGCCATTGTTAGTTAACCTCCTGTCTCCGAATTATTTGTAAGGAATGAGCTTCTTGATTACCGCCGCATTTGCCTTTGAACAATATGCCTGCTTTCTCAAGTGTCTCTTTCTCTTTGTTGTTTTCTTATTAAGAATGTGTCTTCTGAACGACTTGTTCATCTTAACCTTACCGTTTTTTGTGAGGTTAAATCTTTTTGCTGCACCCCTATGAGTCTTTATCTTTGTCTTAGCCATAGTCTTACACTCCTTTTCTGAATTTAATGTGATACAGGGCCGAGAAACATTAGCATATTTCTGCCCTCAAGCTTGGCCGGTTTTTCAACAGTTCCGAATTCCTTCACCGTTTCGGCAAAACGTTCAAGAAGAGTTTTGCCTATTTCCGAATGACTCAGCTCACGACCTCTGAAACGTACCTTCACACGCACCTTGTCGCCTGATTTCAAAAACTTAATCGCCTGCTTAGCCTTCGTATTGAAATCATTTGTATCGATGGACGGTGAAAGCTGAACTTCTTTAATGTTTACTACCTTCTGATTTTTTCTGTTCTCCTTCTCTCGCTTTGCGAGCTCGAACTTATATTTGCCGTAGTCCATTATCTTGCATACCGGCGGCTTTGCGTTCGGTGAAATCTTAACCAAATCAAGTCCCTTGTCGTTAGCTATTTTCTGCGCCGACCTTGCGTCCATAACGCCAAGCTGCTCGCCTTCGGCAGAGATAATGCGAAGCTCATTGTCACGAATCATCTCGTTGACCTGCAATTCATTCTTACTAATGGTAAACCCCTCCTTTAAAATCTTTCTTATACAAAACCATTAAAAAAACGGATGACAGCATCCGTTACCAAACCAATCAAACGCAACCGTTTGACTTGATTATTTACCGCAAAGCCCGCGCCGTACGGTGAGAACGAATACTTCTGCTTGTTTTTCGGGTATTAGTATAACATATCATTTTTTATTTGTCAAGTATTTTTTACAAAATCATAAAAAACAGTACTGCCGGAATGTATGTCTCCGGCAGTACTGTTTTTTATGTTGATTTAAAATATCTATGTTACGTATGAGATGAGAATTATTCAGCGTACTTGTCTTCCTTGCTCCATGCGTAGAACTTTCTGATTTCGCCGCCGACCTTTTCAAGCTCGTGCTCCGCCTTAAGATTTCTTGTAGCGGTGAAGTGCGCTCTGCCGTTCTTGTTCTCGGCAATCCACTTGGAAGCAAATGTGCCGTCCTGGATCTCTTCAAGGATTTTCTTCATTTCCTTCTTTGTATCCTCTGTTACGAGCCTCTTACCTGTCTCGTAATCGCCAAACTCTGCCGTATCTGAAATTGAGTATCTCATCTTTGAGAAGCCGCCCGCGTAGATAAGGTCTACAATGAGCTTCATCTCGTGGATACACTCGAAATACGCGTTTCTCGGATCGTATCCCGCCTCAACAAGCGTTTCAAAGCCTGCCTGCATAAGCGCCGTAACGCCGCCGCAGAGAACAGCCTGCTCGCCGAAGAGGTCCGTTTCCGTCTCACAACGGAATGTTGTTTCAAGAATAGCCGCTCTTGCGCCGCCGATACCCGCGCCGTATGCGAGAGCCACATCAAGCGCCTTGCCCGTAGCATCCTGCTCAACGGCTACGAGACACGGAACGCCCTTGCCTTCCTCGTACTCCGAACGTACTGTGTGCCCCGGTCCCTTGGGAGCGATCATTGCAACGTCAACGCCGGCGGGCGGAACAATCTGCTTGAAGTGGATGTTGAAACCGTGCGCGAACATGAGCATGTTGCCCTCTTCAAGGTTCGGCTCGATTGAGTTCTTGTAAATATCTGCCTGCTTCTCGTCCGGTGTGAGAATCATAATGATGTCCGCCTTCTTAGCCGCCTCAGCCGTCTCGTATACCGGTATACCGTATGCCTCAGCCTTCGCCGCGCTCTTTGAACCCGCGCGGAGACCAACGATTACATTTACAC
>CANRAG010000208.1 GCA_947628515.1 uncultured Clostridia bacterium
TCGGAAAGACCGAGCGTGAAGCTTAGCGGCGGCGCGGTTATTGAATATATGGACAGGACATGTATAGGTGACGTGCGGCTTGCGGCGCAAATCGGGAGACTGGCGGAGGAAAAGGGAATAAAGACGCAGCGGAGCGCGTCGTCTTTATCGTCGTCCATAGCGGGCGCGGCGGCCGCGGCGGGAACGGTGACGGCGTGTATAGGTATTCCGTGCCGGTATTCGCATACTCCGGTAAGCATTATGAATAAAAATGATATTAACGCCGTAAGCGCGCTCTGCGCGGCGGTCGTTAAGGAAAGTGATGTGATTACAGATGAGATTACTCAAAAAGCTGACTGAAACCGACGCTCCTTCGGGGAGAGAGCGCGGCATACGCGATATAATAAAGTCCGAAGCGGCGGCTTTGGGCTATGAGATTACAGAGGACGCGCTCGGCTCGGTTATAGCGCATAGGCCCGGGGCGGGCAAGAGACTTATGCTTGACGCGCACATGGACGAGGTGGGCGTTATCGCGACCTATATCGACGATAACGGCTTCATACGTTTCGGCGCGGTGGGCGGATTGTATATAAAGGAGCTGCATAAGCGCCGCGTGCGGTTTGCAAACGGCACCGTGGGCGTAATAGGCGCGGAGGATAAAAGCTTTGACAAAAAGGCGGAGATTTCAAAGCTGTATATAGACATAGGCGCAAAGAACAAAAAAGAGGCGGAAAAGCATGTGAAGCCGGGCGACACGGCGGTATTTGACGGCGGGTTTGTAAAGCGGGGCAACACTATAATTTCAAAGGCTCTCGATAACCGCGCCGGCTGCTATATTCTCTTAAAAGCAATGGAGCAGATAAAGGATAGCGAAAATGATTTATACTTCGTTTTCAGTGCGCAGGAGGAAGTAGGACTGCGCGGCGCGAAAACCGCCGCATACGGGATTATGCCTGACTATGCCATAGCGATCGACGTAACCGATACCGGAGACACGCCGTCCTGCGAGCTTATGGACGTTAAACTGGGAAGGGGAGCGGCGATAAAGGTTATGGATAACTCCGTAATGTGCGACATCAATGTGGTTAACGCTCTGAGAAAGGCGGCGGAAGCGGGAAAAATCCCGTATCAGACGGACATTCTCGCGGACGGCGGCACTGACGCCGGAGCTATTGCGCTTACCGGCGGCGGAGTAAGAGCGGGCGGAATATCTCTTCCCGTAAGGTATATACACTCGCCGTCAGAGCTTGCGGACGCGGGCGATATAAAGGCGTGTATAAAGCTGGTATGCGCCGCGTGCGAGCACAAGTGGCAGTAAAATTTTTTGAAAATATAAATGTCGAAAAAGGGCTTTACTTTTAAGCGATTTTATAATATAATGTATGAATACACTAATTATATGAGGTACGACAGGTGGACAACAGTGTGAGCAAAAAAAACAACCATACCCTGATAAGCGCGTCGGTTTTTGTTATACTTATGATAGCCACGTTCGTAATAATAGCAAAGAACAGTGATTTTCATAATTTAAAGACGGCTTTGCTGAATTCAAATCCCGTATATATCATAGCGGCTTTGCTGTGCATGGGGTTATGCGTTTTGTGCGAGGGTGAGGCTGTGCGGGTAATATGCGGCTCTCTCGGCTGCGGTATAAGCCGGCGTCGGGCCTTTGTGTACGCCTGCAACGATTATTACTTTTCGGCGATAACCCCGTCCGCGACGGGCGGACAGCCGGCAATGGCGTATTATATGTCCAAGGACGGTATACCGTTTCACAAATCATCCATAGCGCTGCTTCTGACGCTTACGGCATATATGAGCGTCCTTCTGATTTTGGGGCTTATGGCTGTTGTATGGCATATGGATTTGATTGCGGGAAATATATTAATGTCTGTCCTTACAGTTGTGGGCATATTGCTAAGCGGCGTCGTTATAACTATGAGCATTGCGGCAATGTTTAAAGGCAGACTGGTGGAGCGCTTTGCGCTGTGGGCGATTGCTCTCGGCGCAAGACTTAATATTATAAAAAACACTGTCGGCCGTAAGCGGGCGCTGCACAGACACATGGAGGAGTACAGACTGAGCGCGGAGTACATAAAACAGCATCCGCTCGTCACCTTCAAGGTGTTCGGTTTGTGCGTTATTCAGCGCATATTTATGCTTGCGATAACATATTTTGTCTACAGGGCGCTGGGACTGCGCGGCAAATCCTTTTTGGATATTATGGCGCTGCAGGCGATTTTGATGCTCACGGTAACGACACTGCCGATACCGGGCGCCGTGGGAGTTTCGGAGGGAATGTTTTTTGTGATATTTGCGGGAACATTTCCGTCGGAGCTTATGACTCCCGCCGTGCTTTTGACAAGGGGAATTAATTTTTATTTCAGCATCGCTGTGGCGGGAATTATCACGATGATAAACCATATTGTGTTAATCCGTAGGGATAAAAAGGATACGGCTTAACAAAAGAAGGGGAAATATTATATGATAGGATTTTACAATTATACGGTTCTGCTGACATATGCCGGCTTTGCGTCCGGCGTGTTCGGCATAGTCATGTCGGTACAGCACAATATGTTCTGGGCGGTATTCTGTCTGATGCTTTCGGGTTTGTGCGACGCGTTTGACGGACGTGTGGCGAGGACGAAGAAGAACAGAAGCGCCGAGGAAAAGCTTTTCGGAATGCAGATAGACTCTCTTTCGGATTTGGTATGCTTCGGAGTTCTTCCGGGGGTTATAGGATTTAATCTCGGTATGCGCAATCCGCTTCAGATAGCGGTGATAATCCTATACATACTCTCGGCTCTTATAAGGCTGGCGTATTTTAATGTTCTGGAGGAAACGGAAAACAGAACCGGTCCGAAGCTCTATCACGGTCTTCCGGTTACGTCCGCGGCGCTTATTTTCCCCATATGCTACGGACTAAAGCTTTTAATAAACCACGACGCCTTGGTCTATTCGATCGTAATGCTGCTCACGGGCGTATTGTTCGTGACAAATATCGAATTCAGAAAGCCGGGCATTAAACTGGTTATGCTGATGGTGC
>CANRAG010000209.1 GCA_947628515.1 uncultured Clostridia bacterium
AAGGTTCAATTCACTGTGGACTATTTTGATGTAGAGGTAACACCGGGTTCAGTAGAGTCGCCGACAGAGACAAAGTATTACGAGGTAAACTTGGGCGACAACGCAGGGTCATATACAAAGGTATCCGTAACGGCTAATAACGGAGAAAAAGAAGCGACAGTGACAAAAGACCTTGGACCGACGCTTACTTTAGCTGAAGCTGCTAGCGTTTCGTTGGGTATTGAGATCACAGATATACCTACAGACGGAGCCGAAACATTCACTATTAAAAGCGTCACTTTGGAATAGATGGAATGGAGGTATTAAAATGAAAAGAAAATTTTTTGAACCGGAAATGATAATATCGACATTCTCATCTGAGAGTGTGGTTACGACAAGCGCCGTGTTTACGGGGACAGCAACAGAATCAGATAGTGATACCTACAACCGCGCAGCAAATAAGGTGTCGATCAAATATACAGAATTTATATTTTGATAAAATCAAAACAAGCGTTCGCAAATAAAGCTTACAGTCGATCCGACGGGTTACTCTGCTCCATATAAAAAAAGTCGCATTACGCGGCTTTTTTTATATGTATCTTCAAAAGTTATCGTCACCAAAAAAAGAATAATCCCGTTAAATATTTTTTATTATCGGTGTATAATAAATATCGAACACAGTAATATTTACGGAGGATAGAAATGACTGATTTTAACGAGCTGCGCGGACGTTTTTCGCTACTGCTTTGCGGCAGCGGCAAGAATGACGGCGCAAAAAAAAGCATGGAGCATACGGACAAGCTTACCGCGCGGCATATTGCCGCGGCGGCGGAGGAGACGGAGGCGGTTTTGAGTTTTGGCGGGGCGGATAAGATCGATCTGATATTTAAACGGCTCGCTGATATGGCGGTTTCGTTTTCGCAGAGCGGTTCGGCGTATTACGCGGATGAGGGCGTGCGCGAACTGATCATTGACGTTCTTTCAAAAATGCAAAGGCTGTATAATATCCGGACGGAGCCTTACGGAAACTGGTGGTATTGGGAAATAGGGATACCGCTGAGTCTTAATAAAATATTCACGCTTATGTATGACTATGCCGACAGGGAAATGCTGAACGGCTATATGGCGGCGGAGCGGCATTTTAACGATGAGATCAAGCTGACCGGCGCGAACCGCGTTTGGGAGTCGGTTATTTTCGCGATACGCGGGATCCTGCTCGGCGACGGCGATATGGTACGCGCGGCTGTTGCGGGACTTGCCGACGTTACGGCGACCGTTAAAAGGGGCGACGGATTTCACAGTGACGGCTCGTTTATCCAGCACGGTAATTTTCCGTATAACGGCGGCTACGGACGTTCGCTTTTGCAGGAGCTTGCGCCGATGCTCTATCTTTTCGCGGGAACGGAATTTGAGATAAAAGGCGCGGGTGATATTTATACTCTTATCAAAAACTCGTATCTGCCGTTTACGGCAAACGGCAGATGTATGGATATGGTGCGCGGGCGGGAGGTTTCGCGCTGTTACGAGCAGTGTGATTTTGCCGGGGCGAAGCTGCTCGAAGCAATGCTCGTAATAAGCGATATAAAAGGTCATGAGAACGATATGCTAAAATCCCGCGTAAAGCCGCAGCTAAGCGAGGAATTTTTCAAATATTCGGGCGCGTTCGGCGCGGAGCTTGCGTATGAGGTAATACATGACGATAACATAGAGCCGATAGCGGCGGAGCCGTATTTTAAAGCGTTTAACGGTATGGACAGAGCCGTAAAGCACGGCAGGGACTACAGTATAGGTCTTGCCATGCATTCGGAGCGCATAGCGAACTATGAGTGCATAAACGACGAGAACACAAGGGCTTTTCATACCTCGGACGGTATGCTTTACACATATAAACCGAATGAGCCGTGGGCGGATTTCTTCTGGCAGACGATCGATCTCTGCCGCCTGCCCGGAACAACGGTTTTAAAAGGTACGGAGGCAAAACCCAACACGCCGTCAAAATGCGATTTTGTCGGCGGCTGCGGAATAGGCGAAAACGGGGTATGCGCCATGGAGCTTAATCCCGCGGGATATAGCCTGAGAGCCTATAAGGCGTGGTTCTTCTTTGATTATGAAATAGTATGTCTCGGCAGCGGCATAACAAGCTCTGATAATATAAATGTTGAGACAATAATCGAAAATCGGCTTGTCGCGGACAATTCGAGATTTACCGTGTGCGGCACAAGGGAGGCGCAGGGGTATAACATAAAAGGCGCGTACCTTGACGGCAGACATGACATAGGCTACTACTTCCCCGAGGAGCAGCGTGTGCATATACTGCGCGAGGAGCGAGAAGGGAAATGGGACAGCATAAACACAAGAACCGACGGCAAAACACATTCGGGAATGTATCTTACAATGTGGATAGATCATGGCAGGAATATAAAGGACGCTTCCTATGAATATATCATGATACCGAAATGCGGCGAGGAGGAGCTTAAAGACTACGGACGCAGAAGCGGCGTTAATATTATTGAAAATTCGCCCTGGATACAGTGCGTTAATAAGGGTAATGTTACAGGGATAATATTTCTCAGGGATAAAACGCGAAGCGCGGCGGGCGTAGCGTGTGACAAGCGCTCGATCGTTATGACCGATATAAACGGAGGCGGAATGGATCTTGTGATCGCGGATCCGACGCAGAAGCAGAGTAACATAAATATTGAGCTTGATTACAGCGCGAAGGCGGTATCGGAATGTGACGAGCGGATAGAGGTTATACAAACCGAGCCGTACGTTATAATGAGAGCCGACGTCAGGGACGCCGGCGGCAAAGAGCTGAGAGTGAGACTGGAGGGGATAGAGAATGTATGACGTGGCGGTGATCGGCGGAGGAATAGCCGGATGCATGGCGGCGGTCGCGGCGGCGCGGTGCGGAGCGCGCGTAATATTGATAGAACGGTACGGATTTTTGGGCGGAACGCTTACAGCCTGCGGAACGGGTCCTATGATGACATTTCATGC
>CANRAG010000210.1 GCA_947628515.1 uncultured Clostridia bacterium
GCCTTAGTCGCCGCCGCGTCGCTCACCATCTTAATTATCTGCGAAAGCGTGGTGTCCTCGCCCACTCTTGTCGCCTCGCATTTTATATACCCCGACAGATTTATTGTCGCAGCGGAAACCGTATCTCCCTCCGCTTTGTCCACAGGAATACTCTCGCCCGTCAGCGCCGCCTCGTTTACGGCGCAGCCGCCGTCAAGTATAACCCCGTCTACCGGTATGCTCCCGCCCGGCCGCACTACGAATATATCGCCCTTCTTTACCTGTCCAACCGGTATTTCCGTCTCCTTTCCGTCACGGATAACAACCGCCGTTTCGGGCGAAAGCCGCATGAGACTCTTTAAGGCGTCGGTGGTCTTTCCCTTTGACCGCGCTTCGAGCATTTTCCCCACCGTTATAAGCGTGAGTATCATCGCCGCGGACTCAAAATAAAGCTCATGCATCCACGGCATCGCGGCAGCCGTACCGTGCGCGGCCTGGGCGCCGGTCATGGCAAACAGCGCGTACGCGCTGTATACAAACGCCGACCCCGAGCCCAGCGCGACAAGCGTATCCATATTGGCTGAGCGGTGCAGCGCGCCCTTAAATCCGTTAGCAAAAAACCTGCCGTTTATAATCATGACCGCAATCGTGAGCAGCATTTGCGCAAGGCCTACCGCTACATAATTGCCGTCAAAGAACCCCGGCAGCGGCCAACCCCACATCGTATGCCCCATAGAAATATACATAAGCGCTATAAGAAAAACCAGCGAAGCCGCGAGCCGTTTTCTAAGCTTCGGAGTCTCCGTGTCCTCAAGCGCGTTATCATACGCCGCCGTCTTTTCGGCGCCCTTTAGCTCCGCGCCGTATCCGGCGGCTTTTACCGCTCTTATTATATCGCTCTCCTTAGCGCTCCCCTCCACGCCCATTGAATTGGTGAGGAGGCTCACCGAGCACGACGTAACGCCCGGCACACTGTTTACGGCCTTTTCAACGCGTCCCACACACGCCGCGCAGCTCATTCCCGTTACTCTGTACTGTGTCATATTACACCCCTCTTATTTCATAAGCCTGCCGAGCGTGTCTAACAAATCGTCTATAACCTCGTCCTTGCCGTCGCGTATATCCCTCGCGACGCAGGTGCGTATATGATTTGCCAAAAGCGCCTTGTTAAATGAGTTAAGCGCCGCGTTAACCGCCGCGACCTGAACGACAATATCCGTGCAGTACGCGTCCTTTTCTATCATTCCCTTTATTCCGCGAATTTGTCCCTCAATCCTGTTAAGACGGTTGATCAGCGCCTTATATTCCTCCGGCGAGCGTTCCTTCTTCCTCTCGCCACAGCATCCGCAATCCATACAAATCGCCTCCCCTATACAGTTATTATATACCCCCTATGGGTATTTGTCAATACCTTTTGTATAGCTTTCCCGAAAAAAATTCTTTTTATTTTTTCTTTTTAGCCCTTGCAACTTCCAAAATTATGTGGTAGAATAGTATACGTTACAATGCTCCTATAGTTAAGTGGATATAACAAGCCCCTCCTAAGGGCTAGTCCCCAGTTCGACTCTGGGTGGGAGTACCATCATAATTTTCCGCCGTAATACGACGGATAAAACAAAGCGCCGCATAATACGAGTTAGAGCGTATTATGCGGCGCTTTGTTTTAAATCTTAAATCATTAAATCATTCCACGGTCAATATATCTATCGTCTGAGATTCCTCGTCCCATCCGACCTCAAATCCGGCGACGTCGGCGAGGTCGCGTATCTTAAAGTACGAGCTGCCGTTTATGTTGTACGCCGTTATCGCGGTGCGTCTGCCGTTTACATATATCGGCGTGCTGTTTTCGACGACCTCTATATTATCCGCCGTCTCCTTTGAAAGCTCGCCGCCGACCACGACATAGTCCGCGCCCGGTATCAGCTTAATACCCTCAAGCTCCTCATCCCACTCGACATTGAATTTATTGCCCGTTGTTCTCAGCAGCATCGCGATATCTCGAACCTTAAAATAGTTGGAATCGTTAACCGAATACCCGCCTACCGTAACCGTTTCGCCGTTCACGCGAATATTGGCGCTTGAAAGCGTGGCGGAAATGCTGTTTACCATATCATAGCTGTAAATAAAATCCTGTATCTTCGAACGGTTGGGATACCCGTTCTCCTGTAGGTTTTTGCTGTATTTATCCACATAGGTAACATGCGCGTACGGGCTGACGTCGATTTTATTTATTCTTGTGGCGATCAGCTTATCCCCGTTAAGCGTGAGCTTATAATACGCGATATGCGAGCCGTAGCGCGGCACCTCCGCGCCCACAAAGATATACGTGTCATTTTTTATATACACGTCAATATTTTCCATGCACTCGCCTATTATATCGGACGGAACCTGTATTTCCGTAACGGAATTGTCCACCATGGTAAAGCCCGCGCCTATCGCGCCGTATGTGCCCTTTCTTATAACAAAGGCCTCCGGTATGCCGTTGCGGTCAAGGTCGGTCAGCACAACATCGGTGTAGGACGGATCCTGTGAAATGACCTTCATTATTCTCGTCACGAACGGATCACGCCAGTTTTCGTTTGCGGCATACGCATACGGAGCAAGCGCCGTCGCCATCACCGCGGCAAGAAGAATTGAAATGAATTTCCTTTTCATAGCCATAATCCTTTCTCTGCTTATTCTCTGCTCATTGCCATATACTGTAACATTTTCTTAACATATTCCCATTATAGCATAAAACCCGCCGTTTGTCAAATACTTTAATCAGCCCGCCGCATGTCGCGCTAAACTTTGTTTATTCAAAAGCCGCTATTGTTTCTAAAAAGATATTGACTAAACGCGGCCGATAAGGTATAATATAGTTGTAAAGACCTAAGGAGGATGCTGAAATGATTACGCGTGCGGACGACAAGGTAATGAACAAAGCGGTGTTCCTGTTAAAAAAGATGAGCGCGGACGACAAGCTGCGCGAGATAGCGCGCATAAGAGAGCGGGCATTG
>CANRAG010000211.1 GCA_947628515.1 uncultured Clostridia bacterium
TTTAGCGTCTGCTCGCGCTCGTCGTGTCCGCCGCCCATGCCCGCGCCGCGCTTTCTGCCCACCGCGTCAATCTCGTCAATGAACACAATACACGGCTTTGCTCTCTTTGCCTGCTCGAACATATCACGTACTCTGGACGCGCCCACTCCGACATACAACTCGACAAAATCCGAACCGCTTATCGAGAAGAACGGAACGCCCGCCTCGCCCGCGACCGCTTTTGCGAGCAATGTTTTACCGTTACCCGGCGCGCCGACGAGCAGTATTCCGCGCGGTATCTTCGCGCCCAGGCGCGTATATTTTACCGGATCCTTTAAGAAATCAACGATCTCCTCAAGCTCCGCCTTTTCCTCGACCGCGCCCGCCACGTCCTTAAACGTAACGTCTCCGCGCTCGCTTTGCAGCCGCGCGCGGCTCTTTGTAAACCCTCCGCCGCCACCGCGCCGAAACAGCGCGAATATTAAAATTGCCACAAGCACACAGGTGAGAATTATATCCATTGAGCCGGCAAGTGAAAACCCGGGTCGGTCTACGTCAATATGCAACATTCCCCGTCCGACCTGGTCGTTTATATACTCTCCGGCGTTCTCGAAGAATATCTCCTTTGACGGGATTTTGGCGCGCATATGCTCGCCGTTAATATCACCCTCAACGCTATCCTCCGATATTATGATATTATCAACATCCTCAAGCTTTATCTCATGGATAAACTCGGAATACAGAATTTCCTTCGTGTCGTCCGAAGCGCGGCCGGCATAGAAGGAATATACCAAATACGCCGCCACAAACAGAAGCAGCCATATTCCAAATCCTCTTTTGAACTGTTTCAAATACATACCTCCTAAAACGATACTTAGACAATTGTATCACATAATCCGATTAAATTCAATACAAAATCGAAATTTTTACGAGATAACGCGTTACTATTCAGCTATGGAACAATTACCGCGCGTTATCATACCGCAATCTTTGAGGTATTTGTCCAAAATATCCGCCGCGCGCGCGGCAAGCTCCGGGCACGGCCGCTTTTTATAATACTCCGCCGTGCGTTTTTCAGGCGCCGGTTCGCTGCTGCCGGACAACCCCAAAAGCTCGCGGCAGATGATTGAGCCGTTCGCTTTCTTAAACCGCTCCGCAAGCTCCTGAACCCGCGAATACAATATCTTTTTTGCCTCATAATCGCCCGGCCTGTCATAGCCTGAAAAGTATCCCAGAACAATATACATTCCGCTTACCGTGCCGCACACCTCGCGCAGTCTGCCCATTCCTCCGCCGAACGGCGACGACATGCGCATGGCCGTCTCCCTGTCAATGCCCATATCGTCACAGAATGCGCCCACAACCGACTGCGTGCAGTTGTAGCCCTCATAAAATAATTCTCTTGCTTTATCGCCGCGTGTCATTGTGCTCTCCTTAATCTAAAATTTCCAAAAAAACACGGACACTTTCGTGTCCGCTTTTTTGGGAGATAAATAGGTAAATTATATTATATAAAAGCTCGTTTGAGCTGATATATAGCAACTTGAAAACTAAAATCTATCCTCAATCAAATATATTATAACAGAAATTAGCAATATTGTCAATACTTTTTTTCAAATCGCATAATAATGCGGTTAGGTGCTATTCGTTTGGATATGTGGCTGACATGCTTTTATATAGACACTCCCAATTCCTTAAAAGATATTGACAACAAATAATACCTTTCCGTCGTCCATTTGATTTATAAGGTTGATTGCACGCTCTCTGTTTGACATTATAATCACACTCCTTATACACTTATTGTATCAGAAATAGTCCGGGATATCCGGAGTGATTTGCATTTTTCGGTATTACAAATACTAAAGTCTCTCATCATACGGTACAAGCTCGCCCGCCCGCATCATTTCAAGCATATCTATAACCGTGGCTCTGCCGTCCTCGCCCTGTATTGAAAACGGCACGAGAATATCGTCCTCGGTAAGCTCTAAGGTATTGGCAATATCATCGAGTCTTTCCTCTATTTCGCGCTTTTTGAGCTTGTCGGTCTTTGTAGCTATGACAATAAGCGAGTCATGGTAATGCCTTATCCACTCCGCCATTTGTATATCCTGCTTAGTGGGCGTATGCCGGCTGTCAACGAGCAGAATTGTCTGTACGAGCTGGCGGCGGTTTGCAAGATAGTCCTCCATCATGCTCCCCCACTTCGCAATCTCCTCCTTGGAGCGCTTCGCATAGCCGTAGCCGGGCAGGTCAACCATGTATATCTTATTATCTATATTATAGAAATTTATCGTTATGGTCTTTCCCGGTGTGCCCGATACCCGCGCGAGCGATTTCCTGTTCAGGAGCTTGTTTATCATAGACGATTTGCCCACGTTCGACCGTCCGGCAAACGCGAATTCAAGCATATCCGATTTGGGATACTGCGATTTTGACACCGCCGATTTCTCAAACTGCGCATTGTTAAAATTTATATTTGGCTGCATACTGTCTCCTTTTCCGAAAAGTAATCATATTAACGCGTTTTCTATCACCGTATCCATGTTAGATACCGGAATAAAATGAATATCCTCGCGGATTTCCGGCGGCACATCCTCAATGTCGGGCTTATTATCCTCAGGAATTATAACCGTTTTAATTCCGGCAAGGTATGCCGCCATTGATTTCTCCTTAAGTCCGCCTATCGGCAGAACCCTGCCGCGCAGAGTAATCTCGCCGGTCATGGCTATGTCGCGGCGCACCGGCCGCTTAGTAAGCGATGAAATCACCGCCGTCGCCATTGTTATTCCCGCCGAGGGTCCGTCCTTGGGAACAGCGCCTTCCGGCACATGGATATGTATATCCTTCTCCTTGTGGAAGGACTCGTCGATATTAAGCCTGTCTGCCGCGCCGCGTATATAGCTTATCGCGGTCATCGCGCTTTCCTTCATAACGTCGCCGAGCTTACCGGTAAGCTCCACCTTACCCGTTCC
>CANRAG010000212.1 GCA_947628515.1 uncultured Clostridia bacterium
GGATATTGCGGCGTTCACGCTGACGGGGGAATAGACCGACCTTAAATGCGCCTTGTATTCGAGAATAACATCCTTGTCAACCTCCCTTTCTCCGAGCCAGCTTGTAAACGCGGCCGCGTCGTGGACATATTTCTCCACGGTGGCGCGGGATTTTTCGGATTTAATCAGATGCTCTTTAAATTCAACGAGCGTTTGTTCCGTTATCTTCATGGATTTCATGCCTCCTTATGGTTTGGTTTGTCGAATTATATCCTGATTATATCACATAACCCGCGCGCGCTATTAACAAAATTGAAACATAGCCCTGTAGTTTTAACGGGAAAAGGGCACAAAAAGTGCCCTTTTCCCGTTAAAGCTTTCATTTTAAATTGTAAGCACTCCCGTGGGTGACTCGATAAGCAGAAGAATTTCCTCCTCTATGCCGCTTTCGGCGTTGATATATACAATAAAGTTTTTATCCATATAGCTGCCCTTAAACTCATAGCAAAGCACCTCGCGCATGGAGTCCTTCGGGATTATTGCAAGCGATACGGCGGTGACATTAAGATGTGTCGAAACGCACGCCTTTGCCTGTTCGGTATCAAGAGATACGGACGTTACGTCGCGCATACGATGGTTCATAAGGTAGCCGTTGCACTCCATGCCTATAACATCGCCCGTCTCAAGATCAACTCTGAGCTTTATAAGGTCGCTGTAGCATTTAACCCCGTTCTGCGTATATGCAAAATTGATAGTCGCAACATTATCCACCGTTTCATAGTAGCTGTCTGTCATATCCTCGAACCCGTGCAGCTCAAGAAACTGCCGCGCCTTTTCCGTCGCGGCGGTAATATCATAATTACTGCTTCTTACATCCCTGTTTTCAAGGAAATACAGCACATATCCGCCGCGCTTTGTAATGCTTACGGCAATATGATGGCCGTTCTCCTCCTTGCCGAAGGTGTAAGACTCGATCGCCGTATTCTTTGTCTCATTCTCAAACCTGAGTCCGCCGCCTCTGTCGCCCAGAAACTGCTCGGCGCGTTTTTTCGCCTGCTCCTTAGTAAGCTCCGGCGCGTCCTTTAGCATATACGCCTCCATATTCTCTATATGCTCCGAGAACGGGCCGTCATATATAAGCGACGGATAGCCGTCGAACGACTTCTCCACATTTTCAAGACTTTCAAATATCCCTTCGCCCTCCGCAAACGCGCTTTTCGTGAGGGATGCCGACGCCGTCCTGAAGCTGACCTCGCCGGAATATATTTTCTGCTCTATATCCGTAAGGCTTTTACCGAGCTGGGCCGCATATTCATTAAGCTTGCCAAGCGTGCGATATTCCTCCTCCGATATTTCGTTTCCGTTAATCATGCTCTGCGACAGCACATACGTATAGTCCCCCACCTGCGAAAGAAATCTCGACGTGTGTTCTAAATTCAGTTCCTGCTGCGGAAGCTGTCCGAAACAGGATTTTGCCTCCGCCGCCTGCATAAATATCTCATTTGAAATGGACGCAAGCTGCGCGGGTGACGCCGCAAGCTGCGCCTTTGAGAGAGAGGCGTCAATATCATTAACATAATCTGTAAGCTCGAAAAACGCCCTGTCGTAATTGTTGTTTACGGCTGTGCTAAGCTCACGGTTACGCCTATAGCTGCGCATCCACATAATGACCGAGAAAATCAGCAGCAGTCCGAGTATTGTATAAATCACGGCATGAACTTTATTGGTTTTTGACATTCTTCCGCCCTCCTATCGACAAAATCTATGCTTGCCTATCTGAACAATAAGCTCGCGCGACCATATCCATGCATTGGTTGCGGTGTCCGGATTAAAATAATAGATTGCGCCTCCGGACGGATCCCAGCCGTTCATAGCGTCCTGACATGCCTTTAGCACTGTGGAGCCTGAGCTTATAGCCACGTTGATCTGACCGTCCGAGACTGCTGTAAACGCGCCCGGCTGATAGATAACTCCCGCTATGGTATTTGGGAATGACGAGTGCCTTACACGGTTAAGAATGACCGCCGCGACAGCCACCTGTCCCGCATACGGCTCGCCCCGAGCCTCGCCGTTTACTGCCCGCGCGAGAAGCTGTAAATCCGACGTAGCCGCATAGACGCGTATCGACGGATAGTGCACCACCGCAAGCGTCAGCATTATTGATAAAGTTATGGTTGATATAAGCTTTTTCATTGTGTCTCTCCTTTTCATTTTTCCTTAGTATGCGCTGATATGTATAAAAATATGAAAACTGTTAAGAATTAATTTACCAAAATGAAAGGATCTTGAATTAATGAAAAGAATAGTTTTACTTATCACATTTATCTCAATGCTTATAGCGGCCGTTAACGCATATTCGATCGACGCCTCCCGCGACCTTGAAAATAATCTTATACGGCTGCACATACTTGCCGAAAGCAATTCCGATTATGACCAGAGTATAAAGCTTGCCGTTCGCGACAGAATTCTCGACGCCGTTAACGGCATAAGTGTTAAGGATACCGCGGAATTTGTAAAGGCGGCGGAAACAGCGGCAAATGATTATCTTGAGACCAATAACATCCCATACCGCGCTCGCGCGGAATACGGACGCTTCATGTTTCCCGAAAAAGAGTACAAAAATATCACGCTGCCCGCGGGCGAATACCGCGGCGTGCGCGTGATTTTAGGCAGCGGCAGCGGACATAACTGGTGGTGCGTGATGTATCCGCCGCTATGCGTAAGCGGAAAGGACGCATACGCGGACAGGGGCGCGCAAAGCGAGTTGAAAAACCTGCTGCGCAAAGATACCTATGACGTCATTTCCTCCGACTCATCGGAAAACCGAATAAGTCTCCGCATTATCGATTTTATCAACTCACTACGGTAAAATCACTTGCAATCCATATTCGTAAAC
>CANRAG010000213.1 GCA_947628515.1 uncultured Clostridia bacterium
TTAAATCCCAGATTAGCCGCAATCGCGTTGATCTCCGCGTAAAGCCTTCCGTCGCGTATTTCCGGCCAATCGTTTATAATCCCCGGTTCGCCGTTTACAAGCATTTCCGAATTTTTCACGGCCGTTTCTATCGTTATGCCGTTGTACTCCGCCTTTAGCGTGCCGGACGGCTCGTCAAACGAATACTTAACGCCAAGCGCGTCCAGTACCGGCATTATCTCGCCGTATACGCCCTCCATTTTATACGCGTCCGCCTCAAGCTCCGCGCCGTTTGCCACAATCACTACGGCCGTATCCTCTCTCCGTTCCGCCGCGCGGTACGCGGTGTTTACTCCGAACATGACCGTAAACGGCTTAGCGAGCCGCTCTAACGGAGTCTTTGCCGGCTCCTGCGGCGCGGGCTCGGCCGCGCCCGGTTCGCGCGTTTGCGGCATTGTCGCGCTCAGTCCGTTTCCGTCCGTTTCAAAGCTTTTAGTATCTATCTTTATCACGGCGTTCGGTATGCCTTCGCGCTTTGCCGTAACGGTCACCTCGCCCGCCTCGCGCGAGGCGCGAAGGAAAATTCTGTTCGTGCCGCACTCTGCGTAAACATAGTTATTGCTGTGGTTAAGATCCTTAACGCCGCTGTTATATCCGCCAAGCATCCGCGCCGGGCCGGTTACTTCAAAATCAATCCTCGTATAATCGAGCGGGCATACGTTCCCGTTTTCGTCAACCACCTCTACGTCTATATACGCTATGTCCTCGCCGTCCGCAAGCCAGCCCTCCGGGCCGGTTACGGCGGTGAGTTTTATCCGCGCCGGCTCAAGGGCGGTGTCTATCCTGTGCCTTGCCGCCTCCTGTCCGCCGTTATAAGCTACGGCCTCTATATATCCGCTCTGCGTTACGTCAATACCCGGAAACGCATATACAAATCCGTTTACAGGCTCGGAACATTCGCCCTTCTCCTCGCCGTTTACAAACAGCTTCACACTCTCGACATTAGACGCTATAGCGTAAACCGTCTTGTTTTTGGCGTCGCGCAAAGCGGTCTTCCCCGTATATTGGAAGTTCTCGTCCTTTAACTCATACACATAGTCCTCCGGATTTTCCGGATAATTCCAGTGTCCCACAAGGTATACGTCCGGCTCACTGCTCTGCATAACCTTATACGCGTAAAAGCTCTGCTTCTTTATCCGCACCGGATCGACGCGGCCGCTCATTCTCGCGTTTTCCGTCGCCTGCTGCCGTCCGTGCTGGTCTGAATCGGACCAGCACAGCGCGGCTATAGCCGTATAGTACGGCGTTTCGCTGTTGGCGTTCATGCGGCTTTTGTAGTATTCGTAAAACGAAGCCGCGTCAGACAGCACAAAATCCTCCGCGGTCAGGTCGTACGCGTCCTTATAGCTCACCTTCGAGCCGCCGGAGAAAACATTTTTATAGTCGAAATCCGGCGGTGAGAAATCATCCCACACGCGGCGCGGCGCTTCCTCACGGTGATATTCCGTCTCCACTATCGGCCGCGCGTCGCGGGCTGCGGCTCCGTTTTCGACAAACTCCTTGCCGTTCCATACGTTTCTGCCGAGCATTGTTCCCACGTACTCCGCCTCGGCCACCGTTTCCGGCTCTATTATGCTCCGCGAGCCTATAAGTCTGCCGCCGTTACGGTCAAGCTCCCGCTTCATCTCCGTCATCTCGCGCATATGCTCGGTTGAGTTCGCGGAGTTACCGGACTCCCAGAATATGATTGACGGACTGTTTCTGAAATATATAATGGTATCCCGCATGACCTCCATGCGCTGATCCCACTGTCTGCCCGAAACATCGCCTTCCTTATCCCCCGCCGGCTGCACGCACACAATACCGTACTTGTCGCAGGAGCGAATGTCGGCCGGCTGCGCGGCGATATGCATCCAGCGAATGAAGTTCGCGTTGCTCTCGCGTACAAGCTGCGCGTCATAGTCCTTTAACCAGTCGTTTGCTATTCCTATGGCAGCCCATTCGTTTGTCGAACGCTGCGCGTAGCCGGTCAGGAAATAAAACTTGTCGTTAATATACGCGCCGCCGTCCGCGCCGCCCTTTATTTCGGTCTTGCGGAAGCCCGTTACCGTTTTTGTGACGTCAAGCACCTCATCGCCCGATTTGAGCACCGTGTACACATTATACAGATACGGGTCGTCCGGCGACCAGAACCGCAAGCCTTCCGCCTTTGCCGACGCGGTAATAACTGTCGTTTGCAGCGACTCGGTGTCTGTCGGCGCGGGAGCCTCGTCGTACGCGTCGGCGCTGACTATTGAAAGCGCGTAATTCTTTTCGGTATCCGTTGCGGCCGGAACCGATACCGTGTCCGATTTAAACTCCGCAACCCGGTTACCGTCACGGTCCGTAACAACGGTCTCTATTGACAGCTCGCCCGCCGCGCCGCTCTCGTTTCTCACCTCGCATTCGGCGTGAATTTCCGCGCTCTTTTGCCTTATGTCAAAATTATCGGCGTACACATACGCGCCCTTTGTGCGCAGGTTTGAATACAGCGGAAGCGTCTGGTACACGTTATTTTTTATATGCAGTATCACGTTCCGCGTTATTCCGCCCATGTCTGGATTGAAGTCCTTCGTATTCCACTGGAACGCCGCGCCGTCGTTCGCGCCCGGCTCTGAGCCGGGCTTTGTCTCGGCTATTATCTCGGTCATGCCGCGCGACGAGGTGTTATCGAGCGCCACGGCTATCACGTTTCGTCCGCCGAAAACGATATACTTTGACAAATCCATGCCGAACGGGGAAACGCCAAGCTCATAATACCCCGCC
>CANRAG010000214.1 GCA_947628515.1 uncultured Clostridia bacterium
ATCTGTAGATTTATTTTGCATACTCATCACTCCTTTGCTGAATCCACAAGCACTGTTCATCATAAACATCATTCCAACTGTAAAAAATATGACTATTCTTTTTAGCATTAATCATTCCTCCTCCGTCCCCGCACGTTTTTAATCTGTGATATTCTATCCATATTCTAATCCACTCCATAGACTTTGTTGGAATTATTATATCACTGTCAGATCAATTTGGGTAGACGGGGGAATATTGAGCGGATACTTTCTTCTTGCAGTTTTTCCCATTCATTAAAATCTTCTTCATAATAATACCAGTTTTCTTCAGACAATGGTTCAAATTTTGTAAGGAATTGAAGGGTTATTTGTTTCCCATCAAGGGAATATGCAATTCCTCTCCCGGCATCTAAATTAGACCATTTTTGGAAATATATAGTATTATCTTCTTTTCCAATAACACTATATCCCTTCCTTTTCAATGCATCTATGGCTTGGATTACTTCCATCTTTTCAATTTTTATATGCTGTCCATCAACGGATATCACACCACTCTCCAGCGACAAAGGTACATATATATCATCATATTTAGAATCTATAAAATAATTAGAGATCAATAGCAAACTTTCTTTGTCCTTTTGATAATTTTTTTCTGCGGATTCCGGGCTTAGTGCCGGGGAAAAAGCTCCTCCAATCAGTAATCCTGATAATATGGTTGATAAAACTTTTTTTACTACAATAAGTCCTCCTAAAGTAATCAAGATGATGAATATGCTTTTTATTTTAACTGGTTTTTTTCTCATTCCTATCCCCTTCCATTACCGATAGCTATTATATCCTCTTTGAATTGCAGGTCTATCATTATATTCATTTATTAAGTCATCGCCTGAGAACACGCGAGGTCGGTTCTCTCGTGTGAGAACACGCGGGGTCGGTTCTCTCGTGTATTTGGTGCATTATTTACAAGACAGAGTGTACGATAGATCCGTCCCTTCATGTTTCCCGCGTGCTTTTTAGATAGCGCAATACAGCCTGTACAGTATAACCGCCGCTTCGCCGCGCGTCATGCCCTTCGTATCCGACAGCTCGCCCGCTTCTTCTTCGGTCATAATACCGTATTTTATAGCATATGAAATATCATCTGCCGCCCAGTCGGGGATGTTGGCAGGTAAGGTGATTGACCGCTCCGGATAAGGCTCTATTGCTGTGCCCTCGTTTTTCAGTGTACGCGCCGCAAGCACGGAAAGCTGCAAATCGGATACGGGTTCCTCGCCGCGGAAGGTGTTGTCCTCGTAGCCATCAAAAATATTATACTTTTGACTTGCTCCGGCTATACCGTAATACCAGCTGTCCGCAGGGACATCCGTAAAGTGTACAACCGCCGTTTCATTACCCTTGCCTGTCATTCTAAGCAGCAATGCCGCTGTCTCCGCGCGATTTATTGCCTTATCCGGCGCAAACTTCGTCTCCGATACACCTTCAAGGATTTTTGCGTGTGACAAAGACTTTATCGCCTTTTGAATTTCTTCGGGCTTTGCGCCTATATCCTGATAGTTCTTTCTTTCGGGAACTTCAATTAAATCCGGCCTTCTTATATCTTTAATCGCGCTTTCTTTAATTTGCGGTACAAACTCATTCGATTCGTCTTTACTAACGTTAAACTCATATAATTTACCGTCGTTTGCAAATATCAGCGCTTTTTGACTGGTGGTATGACGTATCCCATACCATTCGTTGGTAATACAGTATACGTCATTCATTAAATGATACGGCATTAATAATATTATCGGCCCGTCGTCCGTTTCGGTATATCCGAATTTTTCGCTATTGTCCACACATCCAAGCCACAAAGAACCGTCATTCATCAAAATTAAATTATATCCGTTCTGCGCTGAAACCTGCCGCACATTGTCAATGAAATTTTTAGGTGTATATTGACAGAATATATCATTTGTTTCATCAAACTCGTATGTCGTTCCCCACATCCAAAGCTCATCATTTTTGAATGCGTATACGGATGCCTCGCCGACATAAATATCATCAACATCCTCTATGTCCGGATACGCTCGCGGCAGCACGACATGATTATTCTTGCCTATCCCCAGCACACCCCACCAGTAATTGGATCCTGTCGTTATTACGCTTCCGTCCGTCTTTAATATCGCTCCGTGTACATCACCCGGAAGAGCCTTACTTACGTTATTCATTATTTTTATAGGCTCCGCCGTAACTATACTATTATCGCGCACACCCATGTATTGAAATGTATTTGAGCCTACTGCCCATAAGCTGTTATCATTTTTCACAATGAATGTCATCTCTGTGGATTCCCCAATATCTTTTACATCACTCATCACTTGAGTAGGCTGTGCAAAGTTTCCGAATACGCTGTCACCCCACACCCACAGAGTTCCATCGTCCTTTATAGCGTAATTCCTCGAAACGCCCTTAACATTTTCAAGAATTGTTTCATACTCTTTAGCGCCAAATTCCCATGTTATGAGGTTCCCTGAATTATTTACAGCATAAAAAGATTTGTCGTCCACGCTTATGGTGGATATTGCAATCGCATTTTTTGCGAGCAGCAAAAAACCGCTTACTATAAAAATCGATATAATCCTTTTCAATTTCAATCTCACCTCTTTTTAAGTATTGTATGTAACATACGGGGTCAGTTCTCTCGTGTATTTAGTATTATTATATCACATATAAATCCATAATCGGTAAAACTTTGTGAAATCCGCAGGTTTTTTGTGAAATCCGCAAAAAAGCATCTTGTAAAATATCAAT
>CANRAG010000215.1 GCA_947628515.1 uncultured Clostridia bacterium
TACTGTTCGCGTCCACGACCTGCGTTTCCACAGCGTATCCATAGCCTTCGTATTCCTTTTTTACCTCCGCGAGCCGTTTTTCGCTTATATCTCCGAAAAGTATGGTCATTCCCGCGCATACCCTACGAAGTATTGTCGTTCCCATGCTGCCCGCTCCGAGCAGTACGGCTACATCTCTGCTGTCGTTTCTGTCAAAAATCATTTTTATTTCCTCCCTATCCCATATTTTCCGTTGACAATTCCGATGTATCAGCCTTTACAGTAACGGTTTGCGTATCGCCGTTCCACATCACCTTATAACTGAAGTTCTCCGCGATAAAGCGTATCGGGAGCATCGTTCGGTCGTCAATTAGAACGGGAACAGTGCCGTTTTCATCAATATTCTTTTCCGCTACATTTACTGTCAATAACGGTGTTGTCAATCTGCATTGTTATAGTAAAATCCGCAGATATGTTTTCCGCCGCATCATCAATATCCGAACACGGCTTTTGCCCTTTGCATATTCTCCCTTATCCTCACGCCGAACGGACAGCGCTTCTCGCACGCGCCGCACTTTACGCAGTCGCCGCCGTGAGCTTTGAGTGCCGCGTAATGCTCGCGCACCGTCTCTGGAATCTCGTCCTTCGCGAGATTCAGAAATTTCGTCACCGACGCAATATCAATCCCCTTCGGACACGGCGCGCAATGACCGCAGTACATACAGTGCCCCTCCCAGCTTATCTGCGGGAACGACGCGAATACCGCCGCGTAGTCGCGCTCCTCGTCGGACGCGTATTCATAGTCGAGCGAGGTCTGCAAATCCGCTAAAGTCCGCGCGCCGCTCATGATTGACGCGACAGCCGGACGCGTCAGTGCGTAATGTATGCACTGCGCCGCCGTCATAGCCTTGCCCGCGGGCGAGTATTCCTCGCTCAATAAATCTCCGCCGCCGAACACCTTCATTACGGTTATGCCGACGCCGAGCCGCTGGCACTCGTCATAGAGCTTTTCGCGCATAGGATCAAGGTTGAAGAGCGGCTTTTCATAGCTCTTTTCCGACCACAGATCCTCGCAGTCCTCGCTTGCGGGAAGTAAGTCGTAGCACGGGTTTACGCTGAACATCAGTACTTCGACCACGCCCGTATTTATCGCCTCGAGCGCGACGACGGGATTGTGCGAGCTCATACCTATCGCACGAATTTTGCCCTGTGATTTCAATTCCTTCGCATAATCCAGAATACCGTTATTCACTACCGCGTTCCACGTTTCGAGCGAATCGACGTAGTGGATCATCCCTATGTCCACATAGTCTGTGTCGAGATTTTTAAGCATCGTTTCAAACGCCGTCCTTACCTCATTCAAATCCCGCGTCGCTCTGTACTGCTCATTATCCCATACGGCGCATAAGTGCGCCTGCAATACAAATTCGCTTCTGCGCGGACGTATCGCGTTGCCGATGCGCCTCTGCATATCAGGATTGGGGCTGTACAGATCCATACAATTTACGCCGTGGCGGAACGCGAGGTCAAACATCTCGTTCGTGAACTCGTCGCTCTTGTCAAGAAATCCTTCGCAGCCCATACCGATTTCACTTACCTTTATATCCGTTTTGCCTAATTTTCTGTAATTCATGGCTTACTCTCCCTTTTTATTCATTTTATCATAAAAAATATAGATTATCAATTCCGTTTAGTTATAAATTTTATAAGTTTAACTTATATGAACAGTTTTTTCTGTCATTTCACTCGGCTGAATATACCATATAAGCGCAGATTATTATTTTCATTAGAAAATCGAAAAATACAGCCGACGGTTTTATACCGTTGACTGTATTTTTATCAAACCGATTTTTTTGCCCATAATGCAACGTTTTTTTCGGATTTTGCCGCGTCCGCGCCGTGAACGGCAAGACCTTTCCCGAATGACGCGCCCACGCATATTTTCTTTAAATCGCGTTCGCAGCTCCCTAAGCCGCTGCCCTCGTGCGTCATAATCGCCATCACCTTTTTGCCGCTCCAGTAGAGCTTTTCAAGCTGCGTGAACACCGCCATCGGGAACGTACCCCACCAGCACGGACCGCAAACGAAAATATTATCGTAGCCGTCAATGCCGTCAAGGTATTTTTTCAGCTCCGGTCTTGCGCCCGCGCGCAACTCCGCCTTCGCGTCATCGATACATTCGTAATAATCCGCCGAATATTCCTTTACGGTTTCAATTTCAAACAGGTCGCCGCCGACCGCTTTTTGAATAAACTCCGCAACGATTTCCGTGTTGCCCTTCGCAAGATTTTCAACTCTGCCGTTCACATAATTCTCGCCTTTGCGCGAATAGTAAATAATAAGATTTGCCATTTTTATTCTCCTTTTTCCGTTTTCACTCACAGCAGCGCCGCGCTTACCTTTTCAAGCTCATCGCGGATTTTGATATGCTGCGGACACACCTGCTCGCACCTGCCGCATTTGATACATTTATCCGCGCGCTTCAAGCCGTGTCCGTCCACGAGCCAGTTCATCTGACCTACCGCCGCGTCCTTGCTGTAGAGCGTGCAGTAATTCATCGCGGTGAATGAGCCTGAAATTCCTATCTTTTTGGGACACACCTTCGCGCAGTAATTGCACGTCGTACATGGTATCAATGGAATTGCCGCGAGCGCCTCACGCGCCTTTTTAAGCGTTTGCTCCTCTTTTTCACTTAAGCCGTTAAAACCTTTCATAACGGCTAAATTATCCGCCATTTGCTCAACGCTGCTCATGCCCGAAAGCACGGTGATTATGCCTTCGAGAT
>CANRAG010000216.1 GCA_947628515.1 uncultured Clostridia bacterium
CAGTCGGAGGGCGGCGCGTCAGGCGCGGTTCACGGCTCGCTTACAGCAGGCGCTCTTACAACCACTTACACGGCGTCACAGGGACTTCTTCTCATGATACCGAATATGTACAAAATCGCGGGTGAACAGCTTCCGTGCGTTATTAACGTATCGGCGCGTTGTATCGCTTCACACGCACTTTCAATCTTCGGCGACCACAGCGACGTTATGGCATGCCGTCAGACGGGCTTTGCTATGCTCGCTTCAACCAACCCGCAGGAGGCTATGGACTTAGGCGCTGTCGCTCATCTTTCAACAATCAAGAGCAGAGTTCCGTTCATGCACTTCTTTGACGGTTTCAGAACATCTCACGAGTATCAGAAAATCGCGTGCTGGGACTACAACGATCTCGCGGAGATGGTTGACTGGGACGCTATAAACGCGTTCAGAAGAGGATCGCTCAACCCCGAACATCCCGGACAGCGCGGTACCGCTCAGAACGGCGATGTATTCTTCCAGGCTCGCGAGGCATGCAACTCGACATATGACGCGGTAGCGGATATCGTTGAGGATTACATGAATAAGGTTAACGCGAAGATAGGCACAGACTACAAGCCGTTTAACTATTACGGCGCTCCGGACGCAGAGCAGATTATAATCGCTATGGGTTCGGTATGCGATACCATTAAGGAAACAATCGATTACCTTACCGCTCGCGGCGAGAAGGTTGGTATGGTTGCGGTAAGACTTTACAGACCGTTCTCGGTTAAGCATCTTGCGGCTGTTATTCCTTCAACCGTTAAGAAGGTAACCGTTATGGACAGAACAAAGGAGCCGGGCGCTCTGGGCGAGCCGCTCTACCTTGACGTATGCGCGGCGCTCCAGGAGACAGAGTTCAAAAATGTTGATATGTACGCATGCCGCTTCGGTCTTGCTTCAAAGGATACGACCCCGGGCTGCATCATCGCCGTATATAACAACACGGAGAAAAAGCACTTCACAGTCGGTATCACAGACGACGTTACAAACCTTTCGGTTCCCGTTACGGAGGATCCGGACACAACTCCTGCCGCAATCAAGAGCTGTAAGTTCTGGGGACTCGGCGCGGACGGTACCGTAGGCGCAAACAAGAACTCGATAAAGATTATAGGCGACCACACGGATATGAACGTTCAGGCATATTTTGACTACGACTCGAAGAAGTCGGGCGGTCTTACATGTTCACATCTCCGTTTCGGCAACGCGCCCATAACATCGACATATCTTATCTCAAAGGCTGACTTTGTCGCATGTCACAAGGCTTCATACATACACCAGTACGACATGGTTCAGGATGTAAAGCCGGGCGGCGTATTCCTTCTCAACTGTTCATGGACAGGCGAGGAGCTTGACAAAAATCTTCCCGGACAGGTTAAGAGATATATAGCTGAAAACAATATTCAGTTCTATACAATAGACGGTGTTAAGATTGGTATGGAAATCGGTCTTGGCAACAGAATAAACACAGTTCTCCAGTCAGCATTCTTCAAGCTTGCCGACATCATCCCCGCCGACGACGCAATCAGGTACATGAAGGAAGCGGCGGAACACTCATACGCTAAGAAGGGCGAAGCTATCGTTAAGATGAACTGGGACGCTATAGACGCCGGCGCGCAGCAGGTTGTCAAGGTTGACGTTCCGGAGTCATGGAAGAACTGCGGCGACGATAATATAACCGCTCATCATGAGGGCGATGGCGAGCTTATCGACTACGTAAACAACATTCTCGTACCGATTAACTCCTTCCACGGCTCAGATTTGAAGGTTTCAGACTTCGTTAAGTATCAGACAGGTCAGGTACCGCACGGCTCGGCAGCATTCGAAAAGCGCGGCATCGCTGTTCAGGTTCCGTCATGGAACAAGGATACATGTATCCAGTGCGGTCAGTGTTCATTCGTATGTCCGCACGCTTGTATAAGACCTGTAGTTCTTACAGAAGAAGAGCTTAAGAACGCTCCGGAGGGCATCAAGTACGCTCCGGCAAAGCAGCTTGACGGTCTTTACTACACAATGGCAATCTCGGTTCTTGACTGTACAGGCTGCGGCTCGTGCGCTAACGTATGTCCGGGCAATGTGAAAAACGATACTCTCGTTATGGAAATGCTCGATACACAGCTCGACCAGCAGGCGTCATTTGACTTTGCGGCGGCGCTCAGCCCGAAGCAGGATGTGCTCGACAAGTTCCCCGCCACAAAGAACGTTAAGGGTTCGCAGTTCGCTAAGCCGTATCTTGAATTCTCAGGCGCGTGCGCAGGCTGCGGCGAGACGCCGTACGCTAAGCTTGTTACTCAGCTCTACGGCGACAGAATGTTCATTGCGAACGCTACAGGCTGTTCATCAATCTGGGGCGGTTCATGTCCGTCAAACCCGTACACAACCAATGAGCAGGGCGAGGGTCCGGCATGGGCTAACTCACTCTTTGAGGATAACGCGGAGTTCGGCTTGGGTATGTTCACAGCTCAGGATGTATTGAGAACACAGGCAATCGCTAAGGTTGAAAAGATTGCGGACGCTAATCCGGATATTAAGCCGGCATATGATAAGTTCATCGCTACAAAGGATTCGGCTCTTGATAACAAGGTTCCGGCGGAGGAGCTTATAAAGGCAGTAGCGGCTCTCGGCACGGACGAGGCTAAGAACGCTCTCGCCGACAAGGAATATCTCTCGAAGAAGTCCACATGGATCTTCGGCGGCGACGGTTGGGCATATGACATCGGCTTCGG
>CANRAG010000217.1 GCA_947628515.1 uncultured Clostridia bacterium
AGCACGATCTCAATCGAAACGAACGAGGACTTACACGAGCCTCTTCCGCCCTTAAGCCAGTGATGCGTATACTTCCCCGCTTTAATATCCTCATGAAGTCCAAAAAACGACGGCGCTATCAAATTCGATAACCGAACCATGTAACCACCTTCCTTTGCGGCTGCGAATTATCTGTTATCACTTGTCAATTGCCTGTTAATATCGTCTATGATCTCCACGACCGCCCCCGCGTTAACGTTCACATTCTGTTCGGGCGCGTACCCGGCGCGGTCGAGAACATCCGCAGCGACGGACGCGCGGGCAATATCATTTTTGGATTTGTCCATAATCTTTTCCTGAACGTCGAGCGCCTTTTTTGACATCTTGTGAATACGCGCCCAGTTCCGCCGCTCCTCCTCTTTTCTCGCCTTGTCGTAAGCGGCTTGAAAATCCTCGTCCTGCTCCCAATTCCACAATGTTTTTTCGGATTTTCCGATTTGCTGCGCGATCTCTCTCTTTGTAAACTGCCCCTCGAGCATTAGCATAATAGCGTCATTATGTATTTTTTTGATTTTCACATAACCACCTCCCCGCGTGTAAAATCTCCCGAAAAATCGGAAAATATCTGTAATTTCTAAAATTTATCCTTACTTATGCTTATTCGCGCGTGTGCGCGCGTAAACAAAAAGCAGCCGTTAATCCCGACTGCTCCGCTCTGTTTTGTATTATATACTATACCACAGGTATAACATGACATTCAATGACATTTTGAAATTTTTTTGAAAATTACGATTGAGACGTATTTGGGATAGGAATAACCTCGCCCGCTTTTTTTAGCGCTCTGCTGTGCAGTCTGTAGATATGCCGCACATTTTTAAGTTCCAGCTCGTCGGCGATTTGCTCCCAAGTCATAAAGCTTATGTATCGGCAGAACAGCAGACGGCGGAGTCTGCTGTTTCCTATGCGCGAAACGGCGTCCGCGACCTCCTTCTTGATTGAATACAGCTCATCCACGCGCTCGTCTATCATCTTCGAGTATGCCGCGAACGAGACAAACTTATCCTCAGCGGCGTTTCTTTTTGATGTCTGTACGCGTTCGGGACCGGCTGCGGCCGTTATGCCGCAAGCCCGATCATATGCCGCTGCCTGCTCCCTTAACAGTAAATCGATTTCCTTGTCGAGCTTATACGCCCTGTTAAGCCATTCCTTTGTAGTCATGCCAAACACCGCCTTTTAATATATTTGTCCGCAATATCTCGGTTCTCCGTAATATACGCGTGTATAAATTCCCATGCTTCTTCCCAACCGAAACAAAACGCCGCCGCATAGCCCCGTTTTATGAGATTATCTATCCACTCCGCTTGTTCATCGGATATTTTATATTTCTTTTTTCGCTTCAGCTCGATACGCAGCCCATGAAACCCCATTTTAGGCGCGTCAAGAAAAATATCGGGAACGCCCTTCGTCAGTCCCTCCGCGACCGCTCTTCCGCCGCCGGAAGCGCTTCTTTTTCCCACATTCGGTACGTGGAACGCCATGCAAAGCTCCGGAATTGCGCCCTTGCAAGCGTTAATGACCTCAAAAAGCTTTTGTTGCTCCTCCGACTCTGTTGCGGTCGCGCCGTCAAATCCGCCGCTGTTATATATCTCTCTGAACCGCGCCGCCGACATTCTTGTTGTTTTGTCCATATGTACGCATCACTCCTTTTTATACAGTCTTAACTTGAAATAACTTCGCCTGTAGTCTGTTTCCCGCACTTCCGTTCCGTCCTCCGCTTCTGTTACTTGATATTCCCCGTAAGGCTCGATCGATACGACGGTATACCCCGGATAGAATTTTTCAAGCTCGCGTTCCGTAATATTGCCGTTTATCACTTCCCGCGCGAGCCGGGACGATATTTTCCCTGTGCGCACCGACGAGCGCGGCTTTTTTAACCCCTTTGAGCATATCCATTTTTTCACCTTGCCGGGAACCTCCGGCTTATCGGGATTTGCTATCAAATACTTTGACATACCGCTCATACCCTCCTCGTTCCATGCGAGTTTAAACGGCTGCGCCGTGCCGAATATCCATAAATCATCAAGCCTGTCCTCTATCTCGGTGCGGCGTGTCGGATCGGGTATGTTTATGACTATATGCGCGTGAAATCGCCCTCGCTTAACGCCCTTCTCTATAACCCCCACATATTTTAACTTTGTTCCGAACTCCTTTTGAAAATACCGCCTTACCTTGCGCAGCCATTTTTGAATGTCCGATAGGCATTGTTTATATGTATCCGGAGCGCAGGCCTTGTATGTAAGCTGAAATTCTCTGTCTGTCTGCTCAAAGTTATTATCTATAAGCCTTGCGAATTTATCCTGAGCGTTAACATCGTTAAGCTTTTTCTGTATATCCGAGGTGGGCCTGTACTTCCTACAGCGGTAAGAAGCTTTTTTATATACCGGATAGCAATATACGGTTCCGTATCTGCCATGACGGTATATTAATTCCTGCTGTCTCTCTCTGTATTCTCTTGATAACATACAAACATCCTCCCCGTTTAATAAGTGTCGAAATGTTAAGATACATAAGGTTTGTTTAAAGCGGCCGCCGCCGCTGTTAATTTTCTACTATAAATAATGTAATTCGGCTATTGTCATTGTGTTCTCCTTGTCGCAACCGCATAATCCGTGACGGCAGTCATAACATATCGCCACCGTGCAGCCGCGATAAAATCTTTGTTAAAAACCGCTTTATCGTGTAAGCGT
>CANRAG010000218.1 GCA_947628515.1 uncultured Clostridia bacterium
TGATATGGGCTTTTTCCGAAAAAGCCCATATCATCATGCACAATATCGCCGCCTCTAAAATCTCCGTCTATCGAGTCGGAAACAAAACACGATTCCACACGGAAAAATTTATCCCGTTCCGGCGCGTGTATATTGAAAAGATAGTATTTCCCGCGTATCTTATATATATGGCTGCCCTCATACCCCAGCGGAATATCCTTCTCGTCGCTAAGTATAATCCTATTAATACCGCCCTTTAGAGGTCCGGACAAATCGGGACGAAGCTGCGTAAGATAAATATCGCCCTGACCGTGGGCTATATACACGCTTCCGTCATCGTCAAAGAGCAGCGAACAGTCATAATAAAACCCTTCCATTTCATGTCGCTCCCAGTTACCTTCAATATTATCTGTTACAAACAGATAATTCTTATGCGTGTCGTTTGCCGCAAAGCATACATAATACTTGCCTTTGTTATATCTCAATGTGGCTGCCCACATACCGTTACCGTATATATTCTGTCCCGGCGCGAGCGAATGTTCGGGATTATCCTCAAGCGTGTCATATACATATGATATGATCTCCCAGTTCATAAGATCGTAAGACCTCAGAACCGGGCATCCCGGCATAAAATGCATTGTCGTGCTTACCATATAATAGGTATCTCCCACGCGTATTATATCGGGGTCCGGATAATCACAACGCATTATCGGATTGTCCATACATACCTCCTTATCATAGTTATTCCTACGCCGTGCAAAATGACGGCATGAATTTTTATCATACACCTATATTATACACCGATTTTTACCTTTTTTTAATTAAAGAATTAAAGTTTATGTATAGACAAATTTAATTCATGACGTCAGACAAGCCTGTTAAAACATCAAATTATAGAATATTTTACTTTAATTTAGTAATGGACATTCAGAGCATAAAAAAATAAAATATAATTATCGCGGTATCGAAAGGAGATATTTATGAACTTAAAAAACACAGCTGCGGAATACGGATATTCCGCCGAAGAGATTAACGAACTGCTTGAAAAATGGTTCGATGAGATGTTTACTATAGGGACGCCCCAATGTATCTACGGCGAGGACAGCGTAGGCGGCTATCTTATAGACACCGGTAATAACGATGTGCGAACGGAGGGACAGTCCTACGGAATGATGATAACCGTGCAGCGTGACAGGCAGGATATATTTGATAAAATATGGGCGTGGACAAAAAGATATATGTATAACGACAGCGGAAAATACGCGGGCTACTTCTCGTGGTCATGCGCTCTTGACGGCACACGCAATGCCGACGGCCCCGCACCCGACGGAGAGGAATTTTTCGCAATGGCACTCTTTTTCGCGTCGCACCGCTGGGGCGACCGCGAGGCTCCGTTTGATTACAGTGTTCAGGCGCGGAATATACTCCGACACTGCCTCCACCAAAAGGAGCTGACCGGCGGAGAGCCTATGTGGGACGCTAAAAACCACCTGATACGCTTTGTGCCGGAAACTCCCTGGACGGATCCCTCCTATCATCTGCCGCATTTCTATGAGCTGTTCTCGCTATGGACCAACGAGCGTGACCGCCCGTTCTGGAAGCTTGCCGCAAAGGAAAGCCGTAAGCTCATAGTCCGCGCCGCGAACGAAATAACCGGCCTGTGCCCGGAATACAGCGAATACGACGGCACACCCAAAAAAAGCCCGTGGGGCGCGGGTGACACCTTCTATTCCGACGCGTACCGCGTCATACTCAATATCGCGCTTGACACGCTATGGTTCGGGTCGCGCCCCGAATACAGGATAATAGCCGCGCGCTATCAAAACTTCTTTAAACAAACGAATTTTGATTATAATAATTTTTATGAATACACAGTTGACGGAAAACGGCTCGAAAGAAAAGCGCTCCACCCGTTAGGGCTATGCGCTTCGATAGCTACGGCATCCGTATGCGCAAGAACAGAAAGCTCGGCGCGCTGGCTTGAACTGTTTTTGAATACCCCGCTAAGAACCGATAAATGCAGATACTTTGACAACGACCTATGCTATTTCGCGTTGTTAATTTTGTTCGGCGAGTACCGTATTCTGTAAAGTAATAGCATATTATAGTCGATATTCGAGCCTTCCGCGATGTTTTCTATGCCAAGCTCCGCAGCTGCTTTTCGCATTTTTGTAAATAATTCCGTCTTGCAGAGGTAGCAGCGGTTTTTCGGATTTTGTGCGAAGACGTCAATACTAAGCTCCTCAGACTCGATAATTATATGTTTTATCCCTTCCTTTTCGCAGAACGCCTTTGCTTCGTTAAGCTCGCGCTGCGAGAACGAGCAGGAGCGCGCTGTTATTGCGACGCACCTGTCGCCTAAAACATCATGCGCGGTTTTAAGCAAAAACGTCGAGTCCACGCCGCCCGAAAAGGCAACACCGAAAATCCAAGATAAGCGTCGTTTAACATATCAGCCGGAGCGGGAATGAAATATTCCGCTCCAACCTCTATATATTCCGCAACCGCGTCAACAAGCCACATCAGCGACGTGCCCAAATACATCAGCGAGAGAAAGCCGAGCTTCAGGTTGCTCGTTGTGTTGTACCACACAAGCGTTGCCGTAACAGCCGCGAAAACGGTTATTAAAAGCGTCATTTCGTCTGTACCCGCAGTTCTCCACTTATCGGACGTTTTGCGATTGAGTTGGTAACCGCGACAATTCCCGCCCATACCGCGGT
>CANRAG010000219.1 GCA_947628515.1 uncultured Clostridia bacterium
CCTGATTATAAATATTAAGGAGGTGCGGTATGAAAGATTTATCCGCTTTGAAAAAGGGAGCCGCGTTCATAGCGTCAATGGCGCTGATATGCGCGGGGTTCGCGGTGTTTACGCATAAGGACGCGGGAATAGACGCGGCGTATGCGGACGATGTTATTTATCTCACGGACAACCCCGACGCGCCGGACGTGTATATGACCACGGAAATCACGCCCGAAGCGCTTGTAAAAATTTACGACAGGCTCGGCTTTGAGCCGGAGGGAAACGTGGCGGTTAAAATGTCCACGGGCGAGCCGCCCAACAGTAACTATTTAAGACCTGAGCTTATCGGCGATTTGGTTAAAAAGGTTGACGGCACGATCGTTGAATGTAATACCGCATACGGCGGCAGCCGTGCGTCAACGGCAGCACACGAACAGGTTATAAAAGATCATGGACTTGACACAATATCGAAGGACGGATTTGTCGATATTATGGATTCGGACGGTACAAGTCTTACAGATGACAGAGCTTATATCGAAATTCCCGTTCCCGCTCCCAAAAGCGGAACGTCGAGGATAACCCAAGATTATGTCGGCGCTCACCTTGCAAATTATGATAGTCTGATTTCTCTTGCCCATTTCAAGGGACACGCTATGGCAGGCTTCGGCGGCGCGATTAAGAATATGTCGATTGGTATTGCCGCGCCGACAGGTAAATGCTGGATACACAGCGGCGGCACATCACGAACAAATCCGTGGAGCTCCGGTCCGACGTTTCAGGAGGCTATGGCGGACGCTACAAGCGCAGTGTCTGACTTCTTTGACGGCAAAGTGGTATATATCAATGTAATGAACCGCCTGTCAATTGACTGCGACTGTAACGGACGACCGTCCGAGCCGGATATACACGACATCGGTATTCTCGCTTCGTATGACCCTGTAGCACTTGATCAGGCTTGTCTTGATTTAATTCAGCAGGCGGACAATAACACAAGATTTCTTAACCGCGTCAACAGTCAGGGCGGCTACCACTCACTCGAACACGGTGCGGAAATCGGTTTGGGCAGCAGAGAGTACAATATTGTTGACATAGATAATGAGGAAACACCGACGGAAATACCAACTGCGCCCCCTACAGCAGAACCAACACCTACAGCGACGCCGACTGCGGAGCCTACGCCTGTGCCTACTCCGCGCCAGCAGGCAACTATGACCTATGCGGACGGAGCGCTCACGATAAGCGATCTCGTAGGAGATGCAAAGCTCATTCACGCGTCATACACAAACGGCGCGCTTTCGGGAGTTGAAATAACCGATGCTGCAAACGGCACAACAAATATACCGACGAGAAGCGGCGATAAGTTTATGCTTTGGAGCGCAATCGGTGAAATGATACCGATAAGTTCTGCGATTACCGTTGAAACAGGAACTGTTACAGAACCCGAAACTACACCGACGCCCACACCGGAGCCGGAGAAAAGCAAAACAATCGTCGTGTACTTCTCGGCGACGAACACTACCGAGGGCGTGGCGCAGAAAATATCCGATTACACGGGAGCGGATATGTTTGAACTTCGGCCGGCAAATCCCTATACGGACGCTGATTTGAACTGGAACGACCGTAACAGCCGTGTAAATGCTGAGCATAACGATCCCGACCGTCATGTGGAACTTGAAACGATTGACGTTCCCGACTGGGACAGCTACGATACCGTATATATCGGCGCGCCGATATGGTGGCAGGAGTTTTCATGGGTAATCGACGATTTTGTTAAAAATGTTGATTTTACAGGAAAAACCGTTGTTCCGTTCTGCACGTCAATGTCATCGTCGCTCGGACAGAGCGCACAGCATCTTGCGGCAAAATCGAGCAGCGGAAATTGGCTCGACGGTATGCGTTTCGGAACGAGCGCAACAGAGACGCAGGTTCGGAATTGGATAGACAGTCTTAATTTAGATTAAGTATGTTAAACGCTAAGACGTTTTAATGTAAAAGAAGGGAGATGTCAATATGACAAAAACAAAGAAAAGCATAGCCTTTATCACGGCTATGGCGGTGGTTTGTCTTGCGTTCGGCTTGTTCGCATGGCAGGCAAACAAACCGAGCGGTGATTCGGCTCTTGCCGCAAGCGCGGAGCAGATTTTAACGCTGCAAATCGGCAATCCGCAAATGACGGTTGACGGCGAGGAACGCGAAATCGATCCCGGGCGCGGAACTGTTCCCGTGCTCGTGAATGACGCGAGGACGCTTCTGCCTGTGCGCGCCGTTATCGAGGCGGTAGGCGGCACGGTCGAGTGGGAGGAAGACACAAACACTGCTGTGCTGACATACGGAAACGACGTAATCAGACTTACGATAGACAGCACGACCGCGTATTTAAATGACGAGGCGCGGACTCTTGACGTTGCGCCGACCACAATAAATGACCGAACCATGATGCCGATACGATTTATCGCGGAGAGCTTTAAGTTTACGGTAGACTGGGACGACGATACTCAAACGGTAAAGATAACCGTTCCGGCAGACGCGGCAGCGCCGAATACGGACGCGGCTGCAAAATCGGTTGTGGTGTACTTCTCGGCGACGAACACTACCGAGGGCGTGGCGCAGAAAATCGCCGCGTACACCGGCGCGGACTTGTTCGAACTTGAACCGAAGGAACCTTACACGGACGACGACC
>CANRAG010000220.1 GCA_947628515.1 uncultured Clostridia bacterium
ATAATAAGGAAACATAAATGGCTTACGCCGTTTTGTCGGATACATCGGGCGATAAGGGCGGCGCTGTTTCGGCGTGACGTGGTAAAGAGCGTCACGGACGAGCTCGGCAATGCCGATATGGATATGGGCAAGAGCATACTGAGATTTAAGGAAAGTATAGGGTTGTAAAAGTTAGCGCCATTGTTCCGTGTTTGAGGATAGAAAGATTGATATACTTGCGTATAATCTTGAAATCTTGTTGGCGGAAAAGATGAAAACAATCATAATATACTATCTTTGATCAAAATGCTGCTATAATTGAAAACCTTCTTAAAGCACTTGACAAAATAGTAATAAAAGCATACAATATAGTTGTTACCGAAAAACAGCGACAAAAGGCAAAACAAGCGGCCCAAGAGTAATGTTTCGCAAATACAGTATTCCGGTCATCCTCCACAAACCTCAACCACGCAAAGAGCTTTTGGATTATCAGGTAAAGCAAATTGTAAACACCTTATCCAAGGAGGGATCGATGTGAGAACAACATCATAGAACATAAAGGTTATTACGGTTCGGTCAATTATTCTGCTGAGGACAATATTTTATTTGGTTCGGTCATCGGTGTAAGAGGACTTATTTCATATGAAGGCAAAAGCATTGATGAACTTAAAGCGGATTTTGAAGAAGCGGTTGACAGTTTTCTTGAGATGTGCGAAGCAGACGGTGTGGAGCCTGAAAAATATTACAAGGGAGCCATCAGCATACGCCTTGATCCGGAGCTTCACAGGCAGGCTACCATAGCCGCACAGTCAAAGCATGAAACACTGAACGAGTTTATTAAAGGTTGCATTTGGGAAGGCGGTTGCTTCTTCAAGAGAATAAAGCTGTTATCACGGCTGATAACAATTTGATAAAAATACATCAGATAAGGCATGAAATATGTATAAATCAAGTTGATTTATCAAGGAAACAGCCAAAAACTTAAATGAATATGTTTAAGTTTTTAAAACCTACAACGAGTGGGAATAACTTCAAAACCTCTAAAAACCGCATGGTTGTGCGATTTTGGGTATATCCACGGTTTTGTGTAAACTCCAAAATGATAATATAATCCATTATCCCGGCGATCTGTCTGCAAAAAATATTTCAAGCTGTGAATGAATTTGACCCCATTCGCGACGTTTGCCTGTCCATTTCTTCGTGATGTCCGTCATAGCAAGATACAGCATCTTTATTAAACTGTCGTCTGTTGGGAATACTCCCTTGTTTTTCGTAACTTTCCGAAGCTGACGGTTAAACCCCTCTATTGTGTTGGTCGTATAAATAAGCGTCCGTACTTCTTGCGGATATTTGAAGTATGTCGATAAATTCACCCATTTATCCCTTCACGATATTGCTATCTTCGGATATTTACTACCCCCATTTATCATCAAAACTGTCTAACTCGGCTAATGCCGTTTATTCATCTACCGCCGAATACACCTTCTTTAAATCTGCCATCAGTGCCTTTATATCTTTGTATGAAACAAATTTGGCCGTATTCCGTATCTGGTGTATTATGCATTGTTGTATTTCTGTCTGCGGATATACTGCTTCTATCGCCTCCGGAAATCCTGTAAGACCGTCAACGCACGCTATCAGTATATCCTTTACACCTCTGTTTTTAAGCCCGTTCATTACTGATAGCCAGAACCTTGCGCTTTCATTTTCGCCTATCTCGGTTGCATAGGCGAGCAGTTACGCGCAGCGTAACGACCAGCCCACATTCCAAAAACTTCTTTAAATCCTTCCATATTTATGCCTATAGCTATGTACACGGCTTTTTTGATTATTCGTCCTTCACTTCGTACATGAAAGTGTATCGCATCCATGAATACTACTGCATATACATCCTCAAGCGGTCGTGATTGCCATTCACGCACTACAGGAAGTATCTTATCCGTTATGCGGCTTATTGTAGTATCAGAATACTCAAGACCATATATATCCATAATATGTGTTTCAATATCTTTTGTGGTCATACCTTTGGCATACATGGACAATATCTTTTCTTCAATATCTCCGGTTAAAGTAGTCTGATGCTTCTTTACAAGCTGTGGTTCAAATTCTCCGTTTCTGTCTCTTGGCACAGAGATTTCGGTATCGCCGAAGCTGGTTTTTAGTGTTTTTTTAGAGAAACCGTTATGACTGTTATTGACTTCCTTGTTTCGATAATCATATTTGGAATAGCCAAGCTGATCGTCAAGTTCCGCCTCCAATCCACCTTCCAGAACAGCGCATATCATCATCTTGTAAACATCTTTTAAATCCTCAATGCCTTCGGCACCCATTTCCTGTACAAAGTTAAGTATCTTATCTCTGCGTTCCTTTTCCGCTGCACGTTCGGCAACACTCTTTTTGTAACGTGGCATAATTAAAACCTCCAATTTGATATATTTATTATATACCATATTGGAGGTCTTTTCAACTACTTTACACAAAACTCGGGATTGTCTCGAAGAAAATACTACCGTCTACCTTGACGAGAGGGAGCATAATCTTATTTTAAGAAAAGTGTCTCACATCATTGACTTCTATACAGGTGAGCATGAAAAGACACGTCACGGTTTTTGAATGAGTGAACAAATTATGAACAAATCCAGTTATTCACAATTTTGTCCAAATAAGCACTATCCAA
>CANRAG010000221.1 GCA_947628515.1 uncultured Clostridia bacterium
TTTTAAGCCAAAATTCGAGGTTTTTATACATGAATTATTCCTAAAAAAATATGGTGTTAACTTCTAAAAACGGGTATAAAACGCTGTATTAATAACCGAATAACGCCGCTGTTCTGCGGCGGGGCGGTTGCCGCGCGTTATTATGCCGTTTGTCACGGTCAATGTCGGAGCGTTTCGCTTTGGCTTAAAGTATGGTAAAACCGTAACAAATTTTACCCAAAACGCCGGAAATGTATTGACAAAGAAGAATAATATGGTATAATAAAAACAGTAATAGTTATTGATTTTCAATAGAAATATTATAATATAATCAGGAGGAAAAAACTATGGCAAAGTATGTATGTCCGGTATGCGGATATGTTCATGAAGGAGACAGCGCCCCCGAAAAGTGCCCGCAGTGCGGCGTTCCGGGTTCAAAGTTCACAAAGATGGATGAGAGCGCGGAGCTTAATTTTGTATGCGAGCACGTTATAGGCGTCGGCGCAAAGGATCAGGTTGAGGCTGATGTATACGATGGTCTTAAGGCTAATTTTGAAGGCGAGTGCACAGAGGTCGGCATGTATATCGCAATGGCCCGCGCCGCGTTCAGAGAGGGCTATCCCGAGGTTGGCGACTACTATATGAGAGCGGCTATGGAAGAAGCGGAGCATGCGGCAAAGTTCGCGGAGCTTTTGGGCGAGGTTGTATCACCCTCAACAAAGGAGAACCTCACAGCGAGAGCGGAGGCCGAATGTGGCGCTACAGCGGGTAAGCTGGAGCTTGCAAAGCGCGCAAAGGAGCTTGGTTACGACGCGATACATGACACGGTTCATGAAATGGCAAAGGACGAGGCTAGGCACGGTAAGTCATTTGAGGGACTTTTGAAGAGATATTTCGGTTAATCGAATTCTGCATTATTTCAAAATGAAAACAGGCTTGCTGTAATTCTGACGAATTGCCGCAGGCCTGTTTGTTTTCCCGCCTCCCGCATGAACTTAGAGATATTTTGCCTATTGGTTGCGGATATATATTTATAAATGAGATGAAACGATATGGACTTTGAGCGAATACGGGAAAAGAAGATTAAATTTGAACGGAGAAAAAATAAAATAAGCGTCGTTAATCTTTCTTCTTATTGAAAAAGACTTTGAGCTGACGTTTACGCATAACTCTACCTCTATAGAAGGCAATACGCTCACTCTGATGGAAACAAAGCTCGTTTTGGATGACGGGATTTCAATCGGCGGAAAGGCGCTTCGTGAAATATACGAGGTTGTAAACCATAAAAAGGCATACGATTATGTAAAAAAATGTGTCGGTAAAAACAAGCCTTTAACCGAAAGCATTGTAAAAGATATTCATTCGATACTCACCGGAAATATAATGGTCGGCGGCATATACAGAAACGAAGAAGTGCGGATTTTGTTGCGGTGCTTGAGGAAGCGCAGCTCGACGTTTACGCAAAATTAATATAACACAGTAAACAAACCTTATCGCCATATATCAGTATTTTGGTTAAACCCAAGAGCGTATTAACACTTGATTTTACGAAAAATTCCGTTTGTAATGAGCGGGATTTTTTTGCACCCTGCCGCGCCGATGCCTTTACATCTGAATTTTTAAGTAAATATTTTGCGGCGCAGCATATTTTTAGCTGTTGATTTTTCGACTTCGGCATTTGGAACATTCCTAACTGTTTTTTTCGGCAAGAGACTGCATAAAATCCATAACTTCGTTTTTTTGTGCTGCTGTCAGCGAATGAAGCACAATCAAAAAATCGTTGCTGTATGTGTGATTTTTTATATTTGTTATACCGAAAAGGTAATCAATACTAACGCCGAAATGGTTGGCAAGCGCAATAATAACGCGTTCATCTCTCGGAAAATGTATTCCTCCTTCATAATCGTTTATAACTTTATTGGAAATGAACAGAAGATCCGCAATATCTTTTTGTTTTCATCGTTATCCTTGCGCAATTCTTTTAATCTTTTACCAAAAGTCATATATATCAACTCCTCAATCTATTTTACCATAATCGTGAATTTATTTAAACAGTTCACCTGTAAAGCAAATAAAGTATTGACATTTACCAAAAAGTAAGTATAATTAGAGTAGAATTAGATTTTAATAAAAATTTAATTTGGTGGAAAGTAGGGGAATTGATGAGCGAGTCAATAGGGACAAGAGAGTTTGCTGCAAAATATAATGCGACGCAGACGACTGTTACCAAATGGTGCAAAGAAGGGAAAATTGCAAATGCAAATCAAGACGCAAAGGGCAGTCCGTGGCATATCCCGAATGACGCAGTACCGCCCGCGAGTCACAGAAAAAAACAAACAGAAAGGATAACCAAATGAAAAAGAAATTTTTAAGTGTGGTATTTGTACTGTTTATGCTGTCATTTATGCCGGTTATCGCAAATGCGGCATCAAGCGGCAACTGCGGCGCGGATGGCGATAATGTAACATGGATGCTTGATGATGCGGGCACGCTAACAATAAGCGGTACAGGAGATATGGAGGATTATCGTTCTTCTTATAATATTCCGTGGTATGGCAGCCGTTCAAGTATAACAAACGTAATAATAGAAGAAGGCGTGACAAGCATTTCCTGCTGTTAGGCAAAGACTAAAAAATAATGTATCTCCCAAACCGTCACGGCAGCGTGTTAATGCCG
>CANRAG010000222.1 GCA_947628515.1 uncultured Clostridia bacterium
ACCGCCGCCGAGCTTTCGCCGCCGGGCACAACATAGTTTAGCTTATCGGCCTCAAACTTAGCGTACTCCTCCGGGAACCTGCGGGCAATCTCGTCCAAAGTCATGCCCTCCCAGTCGCCCCAATCCCGCTCCGTCAGCGCCGGCTCAACAATATACGGAATCTGCTTTAACGAGAGGTTACGTCCCACAAACGGCCGAGCGGAATGATACGCGCGGCTTAGCGGGCTTGTATACGCCGCGTCCACAAATATTTTATCCATTCGCAGCGCGAGCCTGCCCGCCTGCATAACGCCGCTGCCGTTAAGCTCCACGTCATTTAACCCCAAACATTCATTCCTTTTGTTCGGGTTGGTTTCCCCGTGCCTTATTATAAATACTCTTATCATAGCGGCCTCCTTAGCCTTACGCCGCGCGTTCGCTTCGCGGTTTTATAAATTTGGTTTCCCTACCGCCATTGTACCACTATTTCAAATATCCGTCAAGCGCAAACAAATATATCCAACCCATACAAGCACCACGGTAATATAATATATTATCGTTACTATTAATCATATTCTATTGGGAAAGGGGTCTTTTTATGTTAAACGCGGTGTTTGAATGGCTGCGCACGGTTGTGCTTATGGCGGGGTATGTGTCCGGCTCGGCGGCGTTCCCCAAGCCTCTGACGCCCGAAGAAGAAACAGAATATTTAAAGCGGTTTTCAGAGGGCGACGAGGACGCCCGCAATATTTTAATCGAGCGCAATCTGCGGCTTGTGGCGCATATAGCAAAAAAGTACAGTGACGAGCGCAACGCCGAGGATTTAATCTCGATAGGCACAATAGGCCTTATAAAGGGCATAAACACGTTTGAAGCGTCAAAGAACAAAAAGCTTTCCTCCTATGTTTCACGCTGCATAGAAAACGAAGTGCTTATGTACCTCCGCGCGCAGCGCCGCGAAAGGCGCGAGGTGCATATAGAGGACGGCATAGGCACCGACAACGACGGCAACAGCATGACGCTCGCGGACATACTTCCCTCCGACGACGCCGATATTGCAGATACGGTATCTGACAGCATAGAGCTGCGCCGCCTCCAAAATGTGCTCTCCACCGCTCTCACTCCCGCCGAACGGCAGATTATAATACGCCGCTACGGTCTGGGCGGCACGCGGCGGTATACACAGCAGGAGATTGCCGACAGTCTCGGTATAAGCCGAAGCTATGTCAGCAGAATTGAAAAGAGATGCATACAAAAGCTCTCGCAGGCGTTCGGATAAACAAATACGGCATAATCGCAGAAATTACCACGGTTATACAACGGCATATGTTACAGACTAATACTGTTTAAGGAAGGATGGACATATGCTAAGAATATTTATACTCTCTATAAAACTTATCATAAACGGCCTTGCGCTGCTGCTGCTTCGCTCGCTGCTAAACGCGGCAGTGGCGAGCCGGCTTAAATACTACGCGCCGCTTTCGCGCCGGTATATCTGCTCGCTTTCCCGCGCGGCATCGCGCGCCGCGCGCCGCTGCGATACGCTCGACGCGGAGCTTGACGGATATTTGCGGGCAATATAAAAAATATTTGTTAATATATTTTACAATCCCCTTGAAAGTTATTTTTTAAAGTTGTATAACAAATACGCAAACCGTAAATTATACGACTGAAAGGGGATTTTTTATTATGCGGATTAACGAAAACATTATCGGGGATTTCAGAGATTATCTAATAGGAGAAGAAAAAGCAAAAGCCACGGTATCAAAATACATCCATGACGTTATGGAATTTGCGCTGTGGCTCGGCGAAAGAGAACCGGACAAGCAGCTTCTTCTCGAATATAAAGAGCGGCTGCGCTCTTTTTATAAGCCTGTTAGCATAAACGCGGCGATAGCTTCCTTAAACAGCTTTTTATGCTTTATAGACCGTCATGATTTACGGCTTAAAACCGTTAAGATACAAAGGCGTATTTATGCCGACACAAAACGGGAGCTGAAAAAGCATGAGTATAAAAAGCTGCTCGCCGCCGCCGAAAAAAAGGCAAACCCGCGCCTTTCTCTCATAATACGGACAATGGCGGCGACGGGTGTTCGCGTATCCGAGCTTCGGTTTATAACGGCAGAAGCGGTGATGTCGGGAACTGCCGAAATAGAATGTAAAGGCAAGCTAAGGCTTGTGTTCATACCGAAGGATATACAGAATTTGTTAAAAAGATATATGCGGTCAAAAAACATAACGTCCGGCAGCGTGTTTATAACAAGGAACGGAAACCCTGTTGACCGCTCTAATATATCAAAGGAAATGAAAAGGGCGGCAAAGGCCGCGAATATATCTCCGCGGAAGGTGTTCCCGCATAATCTAAGACATTTTTTCGCAAGAACATTCTACGGCTTATATAAGGATATTGTAAGACTTGCCGACGCGCTGGGCCATTCGAGCATAAACACCACGAGGATATACACAATGGAAAGCGGCGACGCGCACAGAAAAAGGCTTAACGCCCTGTCACTTGCGGTGTGTTGACCGCCGTGACATAAAAATACCGCATAATTGATATTAT
>CANRAG010000223.1 GCA_947628515.1 uncultured Clostridia bacterium
CCGCTTTAAGCTCATACACGCCCGCCGTTTCGCAGTCTACGGAGTATACTATATTATACGGCTCGCCCGCGCTGTAGTTTGAAACCGTCAGATGCGCGAACGTGCCTCCCGTCATATTCGCCTCGGGCGCCGTTTGGAGCGCCGCCGTAGACGCCGCGCCGTCATACTCCTCGCCCTCGATATGGATCGCGGTCGGCTCTTTTTGCTCATCATTCCATATCAGCGGCTCGCAGAGCGGCTCCAGGCTGTCAATATCCTTTAGAAAAAATGTCTTTACCTCCGCGTTCTCATAATCCGTCTTGATTGAGAACGCGCCCTCCCGCGCCCCCGCGGCGGGGAGAGTCAAATCATCCATGCGCACGTTTGACAAAGCTCCGTCACCGTCATATGCCGCCGTGACGGCGCAAACGTCCGCGTCCTCCCATGATAGGTTCATGAGCTTATACGGCACAGTTAGGCTTCCGTTCTGCTCGGAGACCTCACCCCTGCCGATTATCGCCAATTCACGCGCGGCGGGAGCTTCCGCGCCATGAGCGAGCTCCGCGCAAAGAACAGTCAATGACACCGCGGCAGCCGCGCAAAACAGCCGTTTTTTCTCCTTGCGCATCGTCCTCATTCCTTTCCCTGTTCATCCGTCACTATTCGATATAGAAGTTCACTGCCTCGCGCACCGAGTAATTGAACTTTGTCACAGCCGCGATCTGCATTGTGTAGCGTCCTCTTTTGAGCTTCGACAGATCTATTGACACATCATTGCCCGATACCGTAAAGTCGGTCATGTCCTCGTCGTTTATTATGACGCGCACCTTTGTGTATTCGTTGACGTCCGGCAGCGCCGCTTTCACATCCTTAAGCTCGCCGCTCTCATAGTGCGCGCCCTCCTCTATGCCGTCAAGGATTATATTCGTCTCGGTCACCGGCTTTTCAGCCTCGGTGTAATATCCTATATCCTTCAACTCATACGGCTGGACCTCGGTTGAACTCGGATTCGGGTTCATTCCTATCGATATCCTGTTTACAAGGCTCAGATCGAACGGTCTGTAGTCGGTAAGACCGTAAGGACTCTGCTGCAGAGTCAGATCGTCCCACTTGACAGCATACTGCGTCCATCCCGCCTTGATCTGGAACTCGCTTGAATAGAACTGCCGTCCATCGTTGAGATAGGCGAAGAAATGCATCTTTGCCCCCGCGACGTCCTTATCGGAATACACTCTCCAGCAAATCCCCGTCGTGTCATAGAATATGGATGGATCGGGTATATCGAAATACGGATAGTACCACTTGTCGCCGCCGTTAAACGTCGGCTTATACCGCACCGAGCCGGGCTCCGCACCCTTTGTTATCTCCGAGTATCCGCCCGCCGTGATGTTCGTCCCGTCCCACTTTTCGGGATCGTCCGTTCCTTCGAGCATTACGATATTCGCCGGATCGACCTCCTTGTAGGAGAACACGCGGCTGACGCTGTCGCTCGTTTTCTCGCCGTTAAACTCTCCCTCAAATTTCAGGAAGTTTGTTTCGTTCGCCGCGACCTCGTCGGTAAATGATATTGTAAACTTCACCTGTGCCTTTTTCATTCCATCTATTGTCAGATCCGCGCTCGCGGGCGTCACAACGTATCCCTTCGGCGCTACGGGGCGGACCGTGCCCGTGACGGGCTTTTGGTTGAAGTTGTAAACGTCAAGCGTCATTTCGGTCTCCTCGCCGACCGTCAGGCGGTAGCCGGAAATCTTCGGCGACGTCAGCGCCTTTTGGCTGAAAATCTGGTTCATCACCACACGCTGACCTTCGTTATATTCCGGCATTTTTATATCCTTGTTTACTATATACTCCTGAGGATAGTAGTTTTCCTCATCGCTTACGCCGTCAAACGCGACGTATACCGGGTAGTTGGAGATGGATACCGTCACCTTGCCGTCTGTCGGCTCGACGATACTGCTCCTGCCCATTATATCATAGAGTGTAACGGGGGCGTCGGTCTTAAACGTCATCTTGTCGCCGTGCTCGGACCAGACCACCGCCACGTCGTGCTCGCCGTTATCGAATAAGTACCCTTCCGCATCCTTCGGAAGATTGTCGAGTGCGCCCTTGTATCTCGCTTTGCCCAATACGTACGTAAGCGCCGTCTCTGCCGAGTAGCACGGGTACGGCATTCCCGTCGCATAGAACGAGCCGAGCTCGCGTCCCGCCTCGACATACGAGGGCAGCACGAACCAGAAATGCTTATCCACCCCCGACGACAGCGACTGCACCGTGGATGTGACGAGATAGCGCGCCTGCGAAAGAAGCTGACCGCGCGTGGGAGGCTGTCCCGTATTGACGGGCAGATACATTCCCGCCTCGGTTACCCATATGGGCTTGTTTGAGTCGTCGTACGCTCCCGGAATGGGCGTACGGTTCGCGCCCCCGAACTGGTGAACGTTCTCGTCTTTGTCGGAGAGATGATAGTGGAAGTTGAAGCCCACACTGTAGTCAAGAATACCGTTTTGCAGCATGAGCGGGATCTGAGAGCTCGTGACGGACTGCGCCACGCCGCCCA
>CANRAG010000224.1 GCA_947628515.1 uncultured Clostridia bacterium
GACTACGAGATTATCGCCGAGCCGGTGGGCGTGATATGCGGCGTTACGCCGGTCACCAATCCGACCTCGACAACGATGTTTAAAGCGCTCATCTCTATAAAGTCCCGAAACCCAATAATTTTCGGCTTCCATCCGGCGGCGCAGAAATGTTCGGCGGAGTCGGCCGGGATCATGTACGAGGCGGCGGTGAGAGCGGGCGCGCCGGAGAACTGCATACAGTGGATCGAGCACCCGTCCATTGAGGCGACAAACGCGCTGATGAACCATCCGGGCGTCGCGACCGTGCTCGCGACCGGCGGCAGCTCGATGGTGCGCGCGGCGTATTCCACGGGCAAGCCGGCGCTGGGCGTGGGGCCGGGCAACGTGCCGTGCTATTTTCATAGATCCTGCGATATCAAACAGGCGGTAAACGATATAATTCTTTCCAAATCGTTTGATAACGGAATGATATGCGCCTCGGAGCAGGCGGCTATAGTGGACAGGGAAATAGCGGAGGAGTTTGAACGGCTTATGAAACGCGGCGGATGCTATTTTGCGGACGAGGCGGAGGCACAAAAGCTTTCGGATTTCTGCGTTGACGCGGAAAAGGACGCTATTAACGCCGAAATTGTGGGAAAACCCGCGGCGTGGATTGCGAAGGAGGCAGGACTGAGCGGCGTGGGCGAAGATACCAAAATTCTTGTGTGCCGTATCGGCGGAGTGGGGCGGGACTATCCGCTCTCGCGCGAAAAGTTAAGTCCGGTGCTCGGATATATAGTCGCGGAAAATAAGGAGGAGGGATTTTCTTTTGCCGAGCAAATGCTTAAGTATAACGGTATGGGTCATTCTGCGGTTATACACGCGAAGGATGAGGAAGTGATTTCGGAGTATGCCGCGCGTATGCGCGCGGGACGGCTTATCGTAAATTCGCCGGCGTCCCACGGTGCGATAGGCGATTTGTACAATACGAATATGCCGTCGCTGACGCTCGGCTGCGGCAGCTACGGCGGAAACAGCGTAAGCGGCAATGTGTCCACTGTAAACCTGATAAACGAAAAACGCGTGGCTAGGCGCAGAATTAATATGCAGTGGTTTAAAATCCCGGATAAAATATATTTTGAGTACGATTCAATCCAGTATCTTGAAAAGATGCCGGACATTTCACGCGCGTTTATTGTTACAGATTCGGGCATGGTAAAGCTCGGATATGTCGATAAAATACTTTACTATTTGCGAAAGCGGCAGGAGCATGTACATTCCGAGATATTTTCGGAGGTCGAACCCGACCCGTCGGTCGAAACGGTTGAGAAGGGTGCGGAGATGATGCGCAAGTTCAATCCCGACGTTATTATCGCTCTGGGCGGCGGCTCCGCAATAGACGCGGCAAAGGGTATGTGGCTGTTCTATGAGCACCCGACGGTGGATTTTAAAGGCTTGCATCTGCGTTTTCTCGATATAAGAAAGCGCGCGTTTAAATTCCCGAAAATGGGCGAAAAGGCAAAGCTTGTCGCGATACCCACAACGTCCGGAACAGGCTCGGAGGTGACGTCGTTCGCCGTTATTTCTGATAAGCGCAACAATATGAAGTATCCGCTTGCGGACTATGAGCTTACGCCCGACGTCGCGATAATCGACCCGCAGTTTGTTCTGTCATTGCCTAAGACAGCCACCGCCGACACGGGGCTTGACGTGCTCACCCATGCGATAGAGGCGTATGTTTCGGTCATGGCGTCTGACTACACCGACGCGCTCGCAATAAAGGCGTGCCAGCTCGTGTTCAAATATCTTCCGCGCGCGTATAAGAACGGAGCGGAAGACAGAGAGGCAAGGGAAAAGATGCACAACGCGAGCTGCATAGCGGGAATGGCGTTCACCAACGCGTTTTTAGGTCTTAACCATTCCATAGCGCATAAAATAGGCGGCGAGTACCACATCCCCCACGGCAGGGCGAATGCCATACTCCTGCCGCATGTTATAAAATACAACAGCTCCGTGCCCACAAAGTTTGTTTCGTGGCCGAAGTACCGCCATTTTATAGCCGACAGGAAATATGCCGAGATAGCGCATTACTGCGGCTTCGGCGGCAGCTCGACGGAGGATTGTGTGAACAATTTGATTGAGGGTGTGCGCGAGCTTATGCGCGAGCTTGAAATGCCAAAGACCTATGCCGAGTGCGGAATAAACGAAAGGGAATATATGTCAAAGCTTTCCGACATAGCAAACAAGGCGTTTGAGGACCAGTGCACCACAGCCAATCCCAGACTTCCTCTGGTTAAGGAGATTGAGGATATTATGATTAAGGCGTACAACCCCGCGATAAGTCGGTAGCAGCGCGTTTTTGCCGTCCGCCGCACGTATTAACGCGCCCGCGGCGGGCGGCAAAAAAGTTGCACAAGGTTTCAGTTCGATTTTTAGCGAAATTGCTGAAAAAGAAATAAGGTATTGAGAATAAAAAGTAATTGTGCTATAATTCCTGTTTTTAGAATCCAACTTTAAAAAATGGTGCAAACTCGGCAAAAATTGTAAGGCTGTTGTAGTAAAAAGCAACA